>NZ_BFAZ01000008.1 GCF_003114815.1 Leptospira ellinghausenii | reverse complement strand
GAAGAGTCCAGGCAGACGACCTGGTTGATAGGTCACAGGTGTAAGTTCAGTAATGGATTCAGCCAAGTGATACTAATCGCTCGATCGGCTTGACCATATTACAATATACACGTGTTAACGTGTATGTATAGATTAAAGCGTTGTTTGTTTTACTTTGTTCTGTTTGGCGGTCTGCGCCGAACGACTCGATTGCTAGAGCTCGAAGCTCACGCAATCGGTCGGGTGCTCGCAGTCGCGGCAGTGCCGCTTGGTGCTCCGCAGGCTTTCCCTCATCGGGATAGACAGAACCTTTGTCGTATACAAATGTTGGGAAAAGCTCTGGATGAAAGTTCAGGGCTTTTTTTATTTGTTAGAATCTTTTTCTTCAATCTTAGGTTAACCTTGCGGAATGTATTTCCATCGGAGGCGTAGCAGGATTGCGAAGCTCGCGAGTCTGGGCAGGATGCCCAGTCGAGCAGGAGATGGGAAAACATGAAGCCATGGCCAAAGCTCGCCAGTCTGAACAGGAGGTTTAGCTGGCAGGAGTCAGGAATGTATTCTGCTGTATTGGCAAAATTAGAATGTCGTTTACTACTCTTAGTTGATGGATTTGAAGAAAGAACATAGAAACTAAAAATTCAATTGATTCTTAGTTTCTTATTTGTATTTGTGAATTTTATTTTTTTCTAATATTCATTCGATATGGACTAACACTTGAACTTGGTCTAACACCCGAACATTGGTAGTCGCTAGTATTAACGAGTCCTGATCCATAAAGCGAATAAGTAGTCCCTGCAGTTAAATTAACTGTAACCGTTTGTGTTGCAGAGTCTCTGGTTGTATACAAAACCGTACTTGCTTGGTTCAATTGTGCATGGAAGGTAAAATACGATGAATTGCAACGATAAGCTGACAATGTTTGCCGTCCTGTAAAGCCTGTGATTTCATACTCACCTGAACTAGTTACAGTAAAAGTAGCTACAGCAGTAGTCCAACTACAGATGGAGTCAAAACCATCACTTAAATCAACCGCAGAACTTGTGTTTGAATCTGTTAAGACTGTGCATGGTGGGTTTGACGCTACTGATAATAACAAAGCGTCATATAAAGGATCACCGGTTAACTCCACTCCAGGGATTAATCCTTCTTTTTTTTCTGCTCCACATCCTAAAAAAAGGAATAGTGAAATCGCAAGAATGAATGCGTATTTAATTCTCAATTTGTCCTCCTAACGCTTGATTGGTATAAACCGCATAACGAAAGAATATGTCAAAACTAATTTATGAAATCATACAATTATTGTAAATTTTTAATCATAGTAAGTCTGGATTGCGAATTGTTAAATTAGGGATTTTGTATATTAAGAAGTAGAATCAATACAAAATTTGAGAATTGGTTCTTTTATTGTAATGTTTTCTAGCGCTCGGGATACGTAGGGCTTGGTCTGCCACACGGCAGACGGAAGCGAAAGCGCACCCCGGAGTAGCCCATCCCTTTTACCTACAATTTTGTGAATTCGCTAGATTGGGAGCGCCAATTGGTACAACATGATCACTAATGAGAAACTGGCAGGCCATATGGAAATATAAGTGGCTCTTCGGACAGCTTTCAATGCAGATGGATGTGATGCTCCAACTTTGAAAAGGCAAGGTCAAGTTGGGAGGTATTTTACCAATCATGGAACTCCATTGACTAAGGTGAATCGAGGAAATTTATTGTATGGGAATACTACTCGTATTTTTTGTTTTCAACAGTGAACTATGATTTGCTTGAACTGATACAGGGATATTCTTTCCTTTGGATAAACTAGAATACTGTTTTTGTTTTGGGTTATTGATTGGAAATCATTTAATGGTACTAAAAAATGTAAGGGATTTGATTAATTGATATGAAGTTAAGTAATGAGGTTTTTAAATTTTTATCGGATCTCAAAAATAATAATCAGAGAGATTGGTTTTTAGAGAACAAACCAAGATTTGAAGAAATCCAAAAAGAATTATTGTCCTTCACTGCTGCATTGTTATCAAGAATAGAAAAGTTTGATAGTTCAGTGAAAGGAGTGGATCCAAAATCTTGTATCTTTCGGATCTATAAAGATGTACGTTTTTCCAAGGATAAAAGTCCCTATAAAACTCACTTTGGGATTTTTATGAAAGGAGGAAATCGAAAAATTGATGGAACTGGATATTATCTTCATATAGAGCCAGATGGTTCTTTGTTAGGTGGAGGTTGTTACCAACCAGATGCACAATCGTTATATAAAATCCGAAACCGAATTGCAAACGATTCAAAAAACTTTCAGAAAATAATAAATGATCCAAAATTTTATGAAACATTTGGAAAACAATTTTATGCTGAGAAAGTAAAAACGGTTCCAAGAGGTTTTGCCAAAGATCATCCTATGATTGAAATCCTCAAGTATAAGGGTTTTGCAGTGGCAAAAAATTTAAAGAACGGAGATTTAACTTCTAAATTGAGTAGTGAGGATCTTGTAAAATTGTTTCGATTCGTTTATCCACTGAATCAATTTTTGGACCAAGCTATGAATCGAAAATAAGGGATCAATGTGCTCATTTTTGAATGTGTAGCACAATGATCCATGGTCCTTTTGCAAAGACTTTTCGTGAGTGAAGTGATTGATTATTTTGAAGATTTAGAAGCTAAATAAGAAACAAAGATAATCACCAATAAAGAGTCAAAAACCAACGCAGGACTTGATTTTGCCAAATAAGCTTGTCCATAAACTAAATTTAAAAGTATAAAGATACTTTTACTGATGGAAGCAACAACTAGAACTAAATTACGATTTTGTTCATGATACGCTCCATACACTAACATTCCACCTACGATCGCAATGAGTGCTCCCCAATTTCGTACGATGATGTTTGCTAGATTTCCATCCATTGTTTCTCCGAAAGTCAAGGTTAGACCCAGATTGGGATGTAATGCAGATAAAATCATTGAACATGTGATGAGTCCAGAGATTAACATGATCCATTTGATATTTGAAAAAATCAATTTCATTTGAAATACCTCGAGCCAAAGAGAGCATATTCATTTTATTTAGCTAGAATATTTTTTGTGGATCCTAAGAAGATTTGCCTTTAAAATGAACTTAGAAATTTTTCGTTCTCGAATGGATAAAAAAGGTAACGATCTTAAATCCACCAACTTAAAGTTAGATTGTTCTTCGAATTCATATTGTTTGAATTGATCGATTTGTGTGTCTTTTATCGACTTTATTTTTTGTAATTTTTTAGAGATAGAACGATTTCATTGGTATTGGGATCATCATAGTACTGATTGATAAAATCGAAAATTGATTGTCCTTCTTTATCTTTGGAATCAATGTCAGCGCCATTTTTTAATAGGAGCTTGACTAAAGCTAAATTTTGAGATCTTTTTTCGATGAGTAAACGAAGGATGGATCTGCCTGAACTGTCTTTTACATTGACATCGGCTTTTTTGTTCATCATGTAAGAAATGATTTCTAAATTTGGATTTTCAATCATAGTCAAATACATCAGAGCTGAATAGTGGTTTTTATCCAATGCATTTATATTTACACCTTGCTCGACAAAGAGTCGGATGAATTTAAAATTGTTGGGGTTAAGATTTGCCGTGAGAGTTAGGGTTGTAGATCCACTTCCATCAAAATTTGGTTTTAATCCATGATCTAACATGAGTTTAATTAAATCATATTGATTGTTTTTGATCGCAGGATGGATTAAGTGACGTCCATGAATATTGGAAACATTCACATCAGCTTTCTTCTGAATTAGAAATCTTGCTATATTCACTTGGTTTCTATCGAGAGCATAGAATAATGCAGTTTCCCCATTTTTGTCTTTTGCCTCTAGGTTTGCACCGGCAGAAACAATTTTTTTAACTTTATCTAGATCGGATTGTATGACTGCTTTGTGTAATTCAGGTAAACTTTGGAATTCACGAAAATTGTCGATTTGGTTTCCAATACTTTGGTAACCTTTCCTAACTGCATCAATGACGAGAACAGGGGAAAGGAGAATATAATGATACCATTCTAATTTCACCATATCTTTGCTTTGGCAAAATATTGAATTGGGCATGAGACAGAAGAGTAGGATTCCCATTCCGATTCGAAAATTTTTAAATGGTAACCGTTTTGAAACCATCTGAATTTTAGAACTGATCCAAGTATGCTTGTGGATTGAACAAATTGACTATTGTTTTTTTTATCTTCGAAAGAATTTGGCCCAGGAAAGTTCCAATTAAAAACAACCCTATGCTGAAGAATGCATTTCTCAATGGCTCATACCACAATTCATAAAAGGAATTGATAATCGCATAATCAGGTTGGTTTTCAGAAAGGTATAAGGGAACTGTTTGTCCAATATGGTATTGATTTCCGACTTCACCTAGAATTTTTCCATGAATTTCATAAGATTCTCCATTCACTTGGTATTTGATGATTGGTCTTAGGATGTAGTGAGTTGTGCCATAACTTTTGTTACCGGTTTGTGTAGAATAATCGGTTTCTTTGTATGATGATACAACTTTACCAAAAATTTTGGTTCCCGACTGAATGGTAATGATTTTACCTAAACTCGAATAAACCGAAGTAAAGAAGAGGTAAAGAGCTAATAACTGTAATATGCGCGAGAGGATTTTAATTTTCATACAAGAGACTCATCAAAATGGAAAGAATTTCCACTTTCAATCAAAAAAATAATTTTGATCATACAAAAATACTTGAGACTATTTTCTAAAGATCATAAGATTTCGAATGTGCCCATAGTCGTTTTATTTTTCTTTATTTTTTCTTGTTCTGAACCTTTGTCGGAAAATCAGTATCTACCTGAAACCTTACCTTCCGAGGAATCGATCAAGGAAACACTTTCATCAGAGATTCATTTGAACCAATTGAATGAGAAAGCAAATTCACTTGGAATTACCTTGTCAGAATGGAAGGAAACTGAGAAAAAACTTGTTTCCGAGATGGACATCAATCATTACTGGGTATCAGAGAAAAAACAAATACGAAGTTCGATACAGGATACAGATGCAATTGATCGATTGAGAGAAATGATTCGCATTCGAATTGTTTGGAGTCGTATATTTAAAAAATCAAATATAAGTATAAAACAAAAACCTTATGACCAATCAAGGACAAGTTTACTTTCAAAGATAGAAATTAAGACCTCACCTCAATTTGGCCAACCTCATTCGAAATGGGTGGTCATCGAATGGAGCGATTATTTATGTGGCTTTTGTAAGGAAACCTTTCCCCATACAAAAAAACTTTTATCGAAATACAAAAATCAAATTTATTATATCCATAAAGATTTCCCACTGGACGGAGATACAAACCAAAGTATAGCACCACTCGTTGTGTCACGTTGTTTGTGGGATAGAGATCCAGTTCATTTTACAGATCATATGCAAAACCTATATGCCCATGCGAAAACGATGATCAAATCAGAAGATCCAATGCCTAACCAATCTGGAGTTTGGTCTGAATGTGATTCACAAAGAGAAACAAAAAAATATCTAGACTTAGTAAAAAAAGATTGGGAAGAAGCAAAAAAACTTGGAGTCACTTCAATCCCTACATTTTGGGTCAATGGGAAATGGATCGTTGGTGCATTAAACCAAGATACTTGGGAAAGATTACTAAAAGATACGAGTCCATAAAAAATTTCTTGCCTTTTTTCCGTACAATGGGTTCTTTTAAATCCACATTTTCAAAGGACCAATAATGAAACTCAAATCCAGTCTATTTTTTGTTTTGATTCTAATGGTAACATTCGCTGTCAATTGTGGGAAAAAACTCCATTTTTCAATGGTGACATCTACATCTATGGAGAATGGCCTCCCCTTTTTGGTGTTAGACGGCAAAGAATGGAAGGCTGAGCCAGGTGCAGAATTCGTTAAGTTACATTTTTATGCAGACAATGCATTCCCGTTAACCAAAGTATCGATCGAATCTTGTAATGGTCAATTTAAAGACCGAGTCGCTGCTTATGTAAACTTTGATGAAGTATATGCAAGTACGGATATAGAAAAAGCAAACTCAGAAGTTATTTTTGATCCAGTTGTGCAAGCGAGATCAGTAACTTTGAATTTTCAAAGAAACCAAAATATATGTTTAAAAGCAGTTAAATTTTACGATGATGCCAAAAAAGCATATCGAACTTATACACCAGAAATTGTATCTGGAACGGTAACCGCTTCTGAGACTGCTTCACCTGAACCAACATATTCTGTGATGAATCTATTTGATTCTAAGTATGAGAATGGGTATGCATCTGTCAAAGGTGGAGTTGGAGTATCATTTAACTTTAATTTTGTGGATACAAAAAAGATTTCTGTCATTAAACTATGGAATGGTTACCAAAGATCCGATGTCCATTGTATTAAAAATGGCAGAGTTAAAGCATTTTTATTAACTGGTGATGATGGTTATTCTGCCAAAATCAATGTAGAAGATACAATGGGTAGCCAGGAAATTCAACTGCCATCAACCTTTAAGGGTAAAAAACTAACCATGAAAGTGGAAGAGATTTATCCTGGATTGACAGAGAAAGGGATTGTTTTATCAGAACTTCGTTTTGGTCATGATGGTGATTGGTTTGCCATGGATACTCTTCCAAAATCCAAAGACACTGCTGCAAAGAATTATGATTCATTTTCCAAATCTTCACTACGTATGGTCTTAAATCGAGGTTTAACAGGTAGAGAAGTTTATGCTGTTTCAGGTGATGAAGCAGTTGTGGACCAACCTGCAGGAGCAGAAAACCAAGTGGCTATGGAAGAGAACATGGATCCTCCTACTTCCTCTGATTGGACAATTCGATTGCGTTCGGATGGGACATTCTTTTTAGAAGGTTCAACAGCGAGAACAAATTACGATGTTGGAGAAGAAAGTTCAAATCGGTTTTATGGATTAGGAAATTATGAAGTGAAAGAGATGAATCCTGGAAAAATCCAACTTCGTATCTTTGGATTTTTGCGAAAACAAACGTTTACAAACTTTTTGGATTATGGTGGTGGCGATTGTAACGGGTGTGGAAGGGATTGTAACTTAGTGAAAAATCCAGATCCAAATAATACTGAGAAAATTTTTCAAGAATTTGTTACCTTACAATTGAAAGGGAAACAGTTTTATCTAATCAATTCTAAAAAAACTGATAATCTAGATTTCTCAACATTGGAATTAAATTTAGAATAGTAGGAGATTCGGTTTGATTAGGATGCAACAACGACTTTTCCTTTATATTGTATTTAGTTTGATTCTTTTGTTCAACTCCTGTGAAGAAAAAGTAGCTCCGCCGATTCACGAACACAATGAAGTTGTTGTTACAAACCCCATCCCATCTAACAAAGTAAAAATTGATGTTAGGTGGGTATACACTTCATTACCTTTAGAAATGGAAATTAGAGAACCTGGAGGAGCACAAGCTTTAGCACTTTGGACCACAGGTACAGTCCAAGATGGAAAACGTGTCCCCTTTGGAGACTTGATACCGAATGGACAATTGGTATTAAAACCTGGTTCTAAAAAACAATTTTTATTGGTGATGAAAAATCCTACGGATAAACCAGTCTATTTTTTCGCAGCACCCCATTCCGCGATGCCCGTCGAACATAGTTTTGGTTTTAAATTCAAATGTTTATGTGTGAACCATGCTTTTTCTGTACTACCCAAAGAAACTTGGTATCGTGTTGTTGAAATCCGTCTTGCTCCTGATTTTTTAGGAGATACATTAGTGTTGACTCATAACTTAATTGGCATTACGAAAGAAAGAATGTTACAATTTGAGAAAGGTGCAAGTAAATCTCTTCCTAGTGAGATGGATTGATTTTTAAATCAAACTTGGTTGGTTCTGCAAATTTTTTCGATCCCATATTTTTTCACATTTTTTCCAATATGTAAAAAAGGAAGGATAGTATCCAGAAACTTCAGGAAAAATCCAGTCTCTTTCCTCTTTTTTACCAATATATTCTTTGTTAGTTGGGTGTTCTTTCCAATAAATTTCAGGTCGAACTGAATTTAATTGGTGTAATAGATCTTCCCATTCGCCCCAAAAAAATTGGATTTTCGGTATATTCTTTGCGAGAGCGAATATAAAGTCCATAGTTTTGGGAGACGATGGATACTTTCTAAAAAAATGAGGGCGTAAAATAAAAATACGATTTGCCTTTATGTTTTTTTTCCAATTTGGGTCTATATTATAAAAATCATATAATAACACTGGTAAGGAAAGGTCCAAATCCAAAGGAAAATTCGGATTGGTGTAAGAATATATTCGATCCTCTGGATTTGCATTCGAAATTTTTGATTCGATCCAATTTTCAGTTTCTTGGTAAACATTCGTTAAATCCCAGTCAAACAAATCCTCCAATTCCTTTGGAATGAAATTAAATTCTAAAATTTCTTCATAACTTCTATCTAGATAAGTGTCATGGTCATTCGATTTTAGGTATTTGTTAATGTTCTCTTGGTTAGCTATATATTTTTTAGAACTAAAGGAACCAGATACCCACTGCCAGCTACAAGTGTTACTTGCTGCATCAGCATCTAACAAATGATAATACATCCATTCCGAAGGTTTTTTCCAGTAGGCACCTCCAATGTTACAAACTAGGGATGCAATGTACATTCTTACATGATTGTGAAGATAACCTGTTTCGTAAAAATCGAGTAACTCTCGGTTTATGCCCGAGATCCCTGTTTGGACATGGCCATTCAAAATTGATTTGGGAATTTGATAATGCCTGATACCGGGTTGTGGGTGTTTTAAATCTTGGAATAAAAGTTCGCCCTTGTTTCGCCAAACTTGCTGAAAATAATCACGCCAGGTTAATTCTTGAACAAATTTTGTGATTTGGTAAGGTTTGTATCCCAGGGAAGATACATGTTCAAATATCTGTTTGGTGGATATATAACCTCTCGCAATGTAAGGTGATAATAATGAAACTGATCCATCAATATAGTTTCTTGAACTTCCATACATGATTGGATCAATTGATTGGATTCTTTTTTGAATAGAGATTGGATCTGTTGGAAAGGAAACTTTCAATTGGTTACTGGATTCCCAAAATTCTATCAGAGATATGAATGTTGTTTAGACAGAACTAACAAATTACCTAACTTAATTTATTGACAAAAAAGAAAAAAAATCCAGGATCAACTCTTGCAAGTTCTGTTTCCTCTGCAAAAAAACATCGGAATACAAAAGGGAATCAAATGAAAACGATGAAAATAATTAGCATTGTAATTGGAATACTAGTCTTTATAGGTATTTCCTTTTATGCATACATGGGTGGATTTAAAACTATTGAAGTGAAACACCAATCCTTCGGGCCAGTAGAGGTGTTCATTTACACTCATAAAGGTCCCTACCAAAACCTAAATCAGAGTTGGGATAAATTCCAAAAGGAATGGGAATCAATTGGTATTACTGAATGTAATAGTTTAGCAATTTATTTGGATCCACCGGATACTCCGCCTGAAAATTTAAGATCAATTTTGGGATGTCGTATGTCAGGACTTACGGAAAACCAAATCAAATCTATTCAGTCAAAATTTGTTACCTTTCAGATTCCACAATCTGATTGTCTAACATCTACGTTTCCGTTTAAGAATGTATTCTCTTACTTCCTTGCCCCTACTAAAGTATATCCGAAGTTTCAAGAGATACTGAAACATGAATCTGGGAAAACATCAGTTGCCATTGAAGTGTATGGTGGTTCTGCAAAATTTGTAGATCATATTGAGTTTTATATGCCTTTAGGAATCAGTCGTGATGTATTTTTACCATTGGAAAAACTTTTCGAATCAAAATAATAGAAGATTCCAATTCCTTAAGTCACTATTTTGAGTTGTGACTTAAGGATTCATTGCGAAATAGGGCAGTCTATTTATTCTCCTTGACCTAAGGAATAACCAGGAACTCCATCAAACTCATACAGATTTTCTGTTTTGATAAAATCATATCCCTTTGATTCGAGTAAGGTTAGTACCGCTGTAATATCTTTGTGTTGGATTTTTCCACCGTTAGGTGAGATGAATCGACATCGAAAATGATCAGTTAAAAACGTTTCCTTTTGTCCTTTGGGATATACTTTTACTCCTCGGTTTGTAATCATTTTTAAGTGTAAGAAGTTTTCGGTAATAACCTCAATATTTTTTCCTAAAACATTTGGATCACGATCATTCGGTATATCTAAGAAAATATCAACACCAACTAATTCTTTTTTTTCATTTTGAGTTGGTAAACTGAGCGTAAAAGATTTAGGTTTTACAAGTTCACTTGCCGAAAGTACATCCGGGTTTTTTCCAAGTCGATCAATGATTGCGTCTGTATACTCTTTAGTTCCAACAAGTGTTGTATTCTTTTGATTTTGAAAAACATCAGCTGTTCGAAAACCATCCTCTATTGTTTTTAAGACAGCATTCCTAATGAGTTTTGCTTTTTCCGTTTTACCTAGATGTGTTAACATCATCACAGTTGCCTTAATCACAGCCGTTGGATTGGCAATGTTTTTACCGGCGATATCGGGAGCACTTCCATGGACAGCTTCGAACATTGACACAAAGTCACCGATGTTTGCAGATCCGCACATACCAACCGAACCTGTGACTTCTGCAGCTATATCTGAAAGGATATCACCGTATAAATTCGGAGCAAGGATCACGTCAAATTTCTGGGGTCGATTGGCGAGTAATGCTGCACCAATATCGATGATCATACTTTCTGCTTCAATTTCAGGGTATTCTTTCGCAACTGTTTGGAAGATATTGGCAAACAATCCATCTGTAATCTTCATGATGTTGTCTTTTACCATACAAGTTATCTTTTTTCTTCCATTTGATCTTGCGAACTCAAATGCATATCGCACAATTTTCTCAGTCCCGGGGACAGTAATTAATTTCAAACATTGAGTAACTTCACGTGTTTGGCGGTGTTCAATTCCTGCATATGTATCTTCTTCATTTTCTCGAATGATGACTATATCGGTATTGGGATGATTCGTTGCAATGAAAGGATCATATGTTTTTGCAGGTCTAACATTTGCATATAAACCTAATGTTTTACGAATGGTAACATTTAAACTTTTGTATCCTTTCCCTCTGGGAGTGGTGATCGGACCTTTCAATATGGTTGGGTATTTTCGAATGGTATCCCAAGCATTTTCAGCAATTCCAGAGAGGATACCGGATAAATAAACTGAAGAGCCAGCATCTACCTTTTCAAACTGTAATCCAGATTTAGCTTCATTCAATATGCGGATCGTTTGTTGGATGATCTCAGGTCCTATTCCATCTCCTTCGATCAGGGTGACGACAGCTTCTTTATTCTCTTCAGTTCTGCTTTTATTTGATTCTTTCATGGTTGTAGGCATATTATGCTCCTGATATGCAATGTAATACGTGAATTTAAATTCGTATATTAGACGGTATTAGGATCGAAAGTTGATCAAAAAAATATTTTTTTGAAATTAACTTTTGAAACTAAAGGTTACATAATCCATTTTGAATGGGACTTAGTATAGAACGAAGTATGAGTGAGTAGCTATTTTCTATGAGAAGATTCTCGCTTGATGTCCTTTGGCATAGAATTAAAATAACCCTGTTGTCTCGTCGTTTTTTGAAGGCCATTGGAAATGATTTTGTCTCAATGGAAAATCGATGGCGAGAAAAACTTAGGTGGTCTTTATGCCAAAGATTGTAGATCATAATTTGTATCGAATGGAGTTACTTTCCAAATCCCTACCAATCTTTGTCTCCAAAGGGGTAGCCTCTGTTTCGATGAGGGAACTTGCTAAAGAACTAGGAGTTTCAACTGGTACCTTGTATCATTATTTCCCAACAAAAGAGACTTTGTTTTCTTCGATGGTAAAACATCTAGTGATGACAGATGCAGAGGCAATCCAAAAATTATCAGAAGAAACAACAAGTATCATTGATATTATGAATTTTGTTTCAGGAAAAGAAGGGCATTTTTTGAATTTGATGTTACTCGCAGTTGATATCAAAAGGCAACATTCAGAATCTAAAGAATTGGTAAAATTGGTAGAAGAATCTTTTATCGCTTATGAAAGTGCACTCAATCGGTTTTTTCCAAAAGAAACAGAAGGGAAGGGTGGCAAAGCCTTCCTTGCTTTTTTTGTTGGAGTTTTATTTTTAAAATCCAAGGGAGACGAACACACTCCTTGGATTGATTTGTTTGAAGGATTAAGGTATGTAGGTGATTTACTCACTTGGGATTCCAATCAATCGTAAATCAATCTAAAGTTTTTTTCCATCTTATCCTTTTGATCGCAAAAGTGATTGGTTATGATTGGAGTTTACAAACTCTGAGTTCCCGCTGTAACGATTGGCGATTTTTACGAGTTCCAATTCTTCAGGGCTTGCAAACTTTTGATCCCATTCTTTCACTTTTGGAATCATCAGATAATGCCATAATGGTGGTATGAGTGCGATTACAATCGTTGTCAAATACCCACTGATCATCATAGGTGCATTGGGATAAGGTCTTAAATCTTGGTAAGGAACTTCTCCTTGTGCGTGGTGGTGGGAGTGTCGCGTTAGATTAAACATCGTCCAGGAACTAATTCGTTTGTTTGTATTCCAAGAGTGTCTTGGTTGAACAGGCTCTTCTGGCAATCGAACCATTCCATAATGTTCCATATAATTTACAATTTCGAGAAGGCATTTTCCAAATAATCCAGAAAGAATAAAAAAGAACATTCCAGGGGTTCCGCCAAGTGAATACGCTAATACAATCAAACTAACACTCATCAGATGACCTCTTAAGAAAGCATTGTGGTATGATAACGTAGGAACATTTTTGCGTTTCAATCGTTTTAATTCAATTTTCCAAGCACTGATATTGCCTTTGATGGTCGAAGCAAGGATATGGTAATACACATTCCTTCCACGAGGAGCGGTGGCTGGATCTTCTGTAGTGGAAACATAACGATGGTGCCCATATACATGTTCAATCGAAAAGATTGTATCAAAACTAAATGCCAATAACCAACGACCAATAAACATGGAAGTGGGGTCCCATGTTCGGTGTGTTAATTCATGTGCGGTGATGGTACCTACGAGTCCAATCATCAATCCAGTAAAAATGATCGCGTAAACATGGACAAGAGGTGATGTATTCAATTTTGCAATATTAAAATCATATCCGATTATTTGTGTTAACCAAGATCCAAAACCAAAGGTATCAGTGGGGCTCACAGTCCAAATGGAACAAAAAAAGATTAAGCTTAAGATTGGTAATGCCATCCAAAGTTGATACGTAAGAATTTCTGGTTTTGTATAATTTGGAGTATCTTTGTCATCGCCTGAAATTGCATCTCCGACAAGATAAAATAAGAGTAAGGAAAAAAATCCAATTGTAGTATAATATCCTCCCATAAGGATGCTCACAACCGATGAGAGTCCTACAACATGAAACAAAAAGAATTTTAGATAATCAAACAATCCAGCTTTGGATTTAGAATTTTTGTCATCTATTTGCAAACTAAGACTATGATCGATGGTTGTAAATCGATCAGAAAAGATTGACTGTTTTTGAATTCCCAATGTGAATAATTCGCTAGTTGCAGAATCAACCATTGGCGGAGGTCCACATAAATAAACTTCCGACGTTTTTGTTAGGTGGTCTTTGATTTTTGATGTGACAAGACCTCTTTCCCCTTTCCAAGAGTTACCTTCTGGTTCTTCGGAAAGGATGGGAACAAAGGCAAATTTTCCTTTCCAAACTTTTTGAATTTTTTTGATTTCTCTTAACTTGTATAAATCTTCTATTTTACGTGCACCAAAAAGTAAAGTGAGCGGTCGTTTGGTTCCCTTTAAAATCCCATCCTCTAACATAGCAAGTATTGGTGCAAGTCCACTACCTCCAACTACCATTAGGATTGGTTTTTTGGAATCTCTTAGATAAAAATTGCCAAATGGTCCTTTGAGTTTTGCTTTTTTCCCCAATAGATTTTCGTTCAATATATAATTTGATAATTTTCCGTTGGGAACTTTACGGACAATGAACTTAACAATTCGTTTCTGATTGGGTGCATTTGCGATGGAGTAGTTTCTTTCAGCGTCCATCCCTTCAATTGATAGAGAAACAAATTGGCCTGCTTGGAAACAAAGTTTTGTATCCAATTGGATGGAGATTTCGCATATCTCCTCAGTTAAAACATTTTGTTTGATGACTGTACCTGAATAAAAGGTTTTGTTTTCAACTTGGATCCTAACATCGGTTTGAGGGATACTTTGGCATGCAAGGATATAACCATTGTCCAATTCTTCATCAGTCAATAAATACCCAGTTTCAGTGAGTTCTTTCACCTTTCCATCCACAAGTTGACACTTACAAGTTGCACAACCACCAACTCGGCAACTATGTGGGAAATCAAACCCCTGCCGCAGTGCTGCACTCAGAATGTTTTCATTCTGTAGGACTTCCAATATAGTTCCATTGATTGTTGCCTGATTGGATTTGGAGGGGGGCAGACGAGTTTCCCCTTTCGTTTGTTTGCCCATTTGGTTTAAGAGAAACATAACCAACTCCTTTTTCTGTGGTGCGGTCCAAATGCCAATTTTGCCAATTGGAGGAAGTCCACATTTTATATCGCACGTTCGTTATAAATAAAATAAGTCAATTATGTCAAACATTAAATTCTAGATTTTTCTAGAGAATCCCGATCGTTTTTCAAGTCCCCCCACAAACCATTTCTTTCCTTGTTCTCTTTCGTATTCCCAACCTACACATCGTTCGAATGCATTTTGAATCCATTGAACAAAAACCCCCTAAATAGGGGGGAACATTTGATAAATTATTAATTTCCAAAAGAAGGATTTTTGTAAGGCTCTGACAGATTCTCTGCAAATACATTTGTTTTGCGGAAAAAACTGTTAGAAACAATTGAGGCTATCATGATCCCCCTTCCTGAACTATCGAATCATCCCTCTTCGATTGAATACTTTTGGCATAAACTTCCATGGGCAGTTCCCAATTTTTTTACAATGTTTGTTGGATTATCACTTACTTCTCTTGGAATAATTGCGATCAAACGTTCCGTTAACCGAAAACTCTTAATTAGTTTTATTTGTTTTTCGTTTTCGTTTGCTTCTCTTGGGTTAGTGCTCTGTATACGTTCTTTAGTCCAAGACCAACCTACATTATTGTATTGGAATCGATTGGGATATTTTGGAGTTGTCTTGTTATCACCTGCAGCTTCATTTTTAACATATTATCTTACCAACCAACATTATCGTTATTTAATCCTATCAGGTATCGTATCAATGTTAACCTTTGCATTCGCGAATTACGGACTATTGACTCATTATGATTTTAGTGATGGGTATTTTTCATATACTTTTGGAAAATATCCAATTGCGGAACTCCCTCTCAAAGTATGGGGCATCGTTTTGGTTTTTAATTATCTATTTATATACACTCCTACCTCTCTTCATTTTTGGGCAAAAAATAAGGTAGATTTTGAATCAAAGAAATTGATGTTTTTGGGACTACATATATGTAGTTTTTTTCTTATCACTAATTTATTGAGTTTAGTTGGTTATCCAGTTTTTCCAATGAGCAGTTTTGCATTTATTCCACTATCAATTTTAGGATATGGAATTTTTCGATCAGATTTTTTGAATTTGAATGACCTGTTATTCAAACAAAGAGGATTATTCTATTTTTTGTCAGGATTTATCACGACTGTCCTCATTTTAATTGCATATCTTGTTTCTTTTTATTTCCATCCCAATGTTCAGTTAACAGCTTATAGCCGTCCATATTTTTTAGTACCACTTCTTTCTAGTGTAGTTGTATTTGCTTTGGCGATTTATATTGCAGGCAGTAACCCAGATCAAAAATTAAATATGTTGGCATCAATATCCTTCTTTTTAGCAGGAACGTTTACCATCGTAATGGTGATCATTAAATTTGACATACCACTAGTTGTCTCAAGAAGAATTGAACAACTCTTTTACACTCTTTTCATCTTTACACCTGGAATTCATATGCGTTTTTGTTATGCGTTATATAATAAAAAAACACCAAAGATAGTCAGAGTCGTCGATCTGGTATCTTTAGTTTTATCCGTAATTGTTTGGACTCCCTATTTTTTTAGTGGGTTTTATGAACATCCCTTTACAAGGATTTCTGCAGGCGGAATCGGCCTGAATTTATTTGGGATTTTAGGTTTTTTGGGAATCGGTATATTTCTGAAGGATTGGATACAAGTTCGTAAGGAAAGGCACAGTAAGATGGCAAACTTCATAGTGGCATCTTTACTTTTTGGAGACTTACTTATCATACTCAATTTACCAGCAACAATGGGCATCCCAATATTTACATTTGGAGAATTACAATTCATTCCCGCACTAATGATTGCGTTGTTTATCATCAAACTCGGAGCTATCCCAACCTCAGGCCAAGCCACATTAATTGGAAATCGAGTCTCTCTTATGATCCTATTTTTCATACCAATATCGATGTCCTTTTATGTATTAAATCTTGTGCATGATTTTCCTTTAAGTGTTGCGATATACCATGCATTTTTTGTGGCATCTCCGATCGCTTTAGCCTTTTATCTTGTCTCTTTCGTCTTTCTACGTTCTACGGCAGTGAGGTTGGACATAACAATAGCAGCACTAGCAGAAGAAAAAATTAAAACAGATGACGCATTACTCAAATCCGAAAATGCAAAAAAAGAAACTGAAGCTATTAATCATCTAACAAATTTAATTAACTCTGAGTCTGAGTTACCCAAAATCATCAATGCGATTGCAAATTACGTAAATCAAAAGTATGGGATTTTAGCAACTTGGTTGTTATTATTGGATGAAAAAAATGAGGAAATCAAAAGTGTGCATGCTGAGGCATTCATTGAGACTTCAGAAGAACAGCGAAACTTTGTGAATGATTTACGAATTCCATTGAATGAATCTGGAGGAGTTGCATATCTAGTTTGGAAACGAAAGAAAAGCATGTTACTTCCTCAAGTCAAACGATTCGAATTTGAAATTGATAGACGAATCGGAGAAAAAGCAAAAGCAAATTCGTTTTTGCATGTTCCTTTAGTTTTAAACAATGAAACCATAGGCATCATATTGTTTTCTAACTTTATGGATCGATTGAATATCTCAAAATCAGAGGCAAGGTCAATCGAACAACTTTGCGCTCAGGTAGCTGGTGTGATCCAAAGGGTTCATCTACTTAGGGAAACCGAAAAACAAAGAAGAGATATCCTTGCTCTCAACGATTTGATCAAAGATTTAAATGAAAAAATGGATATCCATTTGATCATGAATAAAGTACATAAATATGTAAAAGAGAATTTTAACATTATGTATTATTCTTTGTTAGTTTCTGATGGAGAAAAAAAATACTTACGTTTCGTTGACATGGAAGTTCCTGATAATGTCACTGAATTCCAAAAGAAACGTATCTATGAGATGAAAATTCCTGTTAAGGGAGGGCAAGGTGCACATGAATTAGCCCTTAGAAGAAAAAAACCAATTTATATACCAGATCGAATAGGAAGTTTTGAACGTTGGCTTTCGGAAGATGACAAGTGGGTCCAAGAAATTTGTAACATTCGTTCATTTATTTTTATTCCTATGATTTTAAATGATGAAGTTGTAGGAATTCTGGATTTATCAAATTCAGAAACAAAACTTGATTTGAGTGTCGAAGACATATCTAAGTTATCAATTCTTGCTGAACAATTGGCAGGGATTATCTATGGTTCGACTCTATTTAAAGAACTGGAAGTCTCAAAAAATATTGCTGAGGAAGAAAGAAGGAAAAACGAAAAGTTACTTCTAAATATATTGCCTCATGATATTGCACAAGAGCTAAAAGAAAAAGGTGCCACCGAGCCAGTATTATATGAAAATGTAAGCGTGATGTTTACTGATTTTAAAGGATTTACTCAAATCGCAGAAGTATTGTCTCCACAGGAACTAATACGTGATTTAGATGCATGTTTTGTTCAGTTTGATAAAATCACAGAACGATACAAACTTGAAAAATTAAAAACAATTGGAGATAGTTATATGTGCGCTGGTGGCATTCCGAAACAAAATCAGACACATGCAATTGATTCAGTACTTGCTGCATTGGAAATCCAAGCGTTTATGAATTTAATGAAACAAATTAAGGCCGACCAAGGGCTTCCGTTCTGGGAATTGCGTTTGGGTATCCATTCCGGCCCACTTGTTGCTGGAGTAATTGGCGAAAAGAAATTTGCCTATGACGTTTGGGGTGATACAGTCAATACTGCCTCTCGTATGGAATCTTCAGGAACACCAGGAAAAATTAATGTCAGCGGAACAACTTATGATATGATCAAGGAAGTTTTTGATTGCGAATTTAGAGGAAAGGTCAATGCCAAAAATAAAGGAGAGGTGGAGATGTTTTATGTCATTGGCTTAAAAAAAGAATTCTCACTTTCAGAAGACCAAAGAACTCCCAATGCACATTTTTGGAAGTATTATGAAGCATTAGCAGGGACTACAGAGAATGTCGCATAAATCGAGTTTGCCTGAAGATAAAAATCAAATCAAAATTGGAATCTTAGAAAATGACGAATTCTTTTTAGGTGAATTAAAAGATCGAATTTCTGAATTAAAAAATGTTTCCGAAATTCTAACTTGGCAAACTGGAGAAATTTTACTAAGGGATCCTCGACACAAAAGTATTGATATTTTGTTTTTAGACATTATGTTACCTGGGATCAATGGGATCGAAGTTGTTAAGATTCTATCAGAAAAAAACGAAAACATTAAAGTGATTATGTTAACGAATATGAATTCCGACGAAATGATTTTTAATTCTATCAAAAACGGAGCATTGGGTTATCTATTAAAATCAGAGCTGGGACAAATCCAAAGTATCATCGATGTTTTGTTAGAGGGAGGTGCTTATATCACTCCTACAATTGCTTTAAGAGTTTTTTCCAGTTTTAGAAAACCATTCGGTAAACCAAAGGTTTATTTAACTGATCGTGAAAAACAAATTTTAGAATTATTAGTAAAAGGGAAAACAATTCCTCTTGTTTCAAAATTTTTAAGTTTAAGTGAACACACAGTCCAAGGTTATGTGAAATCAATTTATCGAAAACTACAAGTTCATAACCGATCAGAATTGGCTATGAAAGTGCAAGAATATTCTATTTTATAATGAAAAAGATTATAAGATGGATATTTGTAATTTTGGTAATAACAATTCAATTGAACTGTTATCAAAAATTACCAAATAATAATCAGGTTGATTCTTATACTGATTTGTCAGGGACCGATTGGGAAAATTCAATCCCAATCAATTTGTCATCCCATTGGGAGTTTTATTGGAATCAATTACTTAACCCCAATGATTTTGATTCAAACCAATCCTTATTTAAACCTCACATTGTTGATTTTCGGCCATGGACTAACATAAATCTTGGTAACCAAACATTCTCTGAAAAGGGTTACGCTACCTATCGAAAACGAATTAAAATTCAGAAAGAAACTGCTTCAAAACATTTAGTTATTTACTTTTCTCATTTGCATACTTCTTCTAAAGTTTTTATTAATGGAAGATTGGTACAAGAAAAAGGAAAGGTTTCTACAAATCCAAAGGAAGTGATTCCCGATCGAACAAACTCAACGATTGATATCATCACTGACAATATCGTATTGGATGTAGTATTACAAATTGCAAACCAAGATTTTTACCATGGAGGGCCAAGAAGTGTATTTTTAATCGCATCTCCCAAACAACTTCAAATCTTTAAAAATAAGAATTTGATGGTGGAAATATTTGTTTTTGGTGTGATATTCGCATCGGCCTTATACCATTTGTTTTTTTATTTTCAGAATACCAAACAATTTGCATTCCTTTACTTTGCGATTGTATGTATTACTTTTTTAGTAAGAATTCCGTTTTTGAATTCTAAGTTATATGAATATTTTTTCCCTGTTCAAAGTTTTTTATTTCAATCGATTTTGCTACACTATTTAAACATTCTCACTTTTTTGTTTTCAATGTTGTTTTTAAACGAACTCTTCAATTCAAATCGGAATTTGATCATCAATTATACTTTTTATATTGGTGCTTTTATTGCATTATTTACTCCTTTGGCTCCACGAACGATTCAAACATATCTAAATTTTATTTATATTCTTGTGTATCTTACCTTGTTTATGGGTTATTCAATTTATTTATTGTATCGTTTTAGAAAAGAGGCTCATGGTTTTTATTTTATGGCACTTGCTTTATTTGCTCTTGGTATATTTTGTTTTATGGCCATATCTATGAATTATTATGGAGTGCAGGGTGGATTATATTTAATAAGTGGTTACTTATTCTATGTTGGATTCCAATCTGCTTCTTTAAGTAAATATTTTGCTTATGCAATTGAATCAAGAGCAAATATTGAAAGGCATTTATATGAAGAGTCGATTAATGCATTGTCTAAACAACGAGCCGAGTTGCAATTAATGGTTCACGACCAATTAGGAGCAAATCTTACGGATTTAAAAGTATATTTGGAGAAAAAAAAGAATTCAACTCTGACGCAAACAGAAATCAATTCTGAATTGGATTTAGTCTACGATCGCGTGGTCTCCACAATTCATTCACTGCGAAATCAACTTCTTTATATTGAAGATCTTAGTCTTATATTTGAAAATTTTATAACAGGTGTACACATAACTTTGTTGCGAAGGTATTCGGATGTAGGAAGAGAATTTGAATTTTCGACCTCCGACGAATTTATTAATTATTTTAATCAGGTAAAGATTATTGGGAATAATCAAAATTCTTTTCTAAATCTTTTTTATTTATTATATGAAGTCTGCACAAATGACATTAAATATGGGATGGGAGATTCGATTTGGAATTTGGAGTTGAATGGAGGTGAATTCCATGTTTACCAACGAAATGTTCTTAATCAATCGATTGAACCTCCCAATCAGAATTTAGAATTAAAAAGTATTAAACAAAGATTACACCAGTTAAAAGGGAATCTTACCGTTGAAATTTTACATGAGTTTTACCATCTTAGAATCCGTTTTCCAGCGGAAAGTCTTCAAAACCGTTCCAACCAGTAAAAACAGGGTCAAAAAACTTTTGTTAAATGAAAAAAAAGTTAAATAGGGTTGCTATTAATTTGGACTAGAATTAGCTTGGTAATAGATTCAAAATATTATCGTTTTTTTAACCACTAAGTAGTCCTCACTTTTTTGCATTCTGATCTCTTTTATTAGTTTTCCCCTGCATTTTCGTTGTGTTTTTACCTAATTTCCTTTCAGGAAAGTTGTTTCTAATCCATTAAAATTTCAGAGTCAAATAAAACTTAAAAAGGACATCACATGTCAACAAATATCTATGTAGGTAACCTCTCTTACGAAATGACGGAATCAAAACTTAACGAACTTTTTTCAGTTCATGGTTCTGTTTCTTCAGCTAAAATCATTACTGACCAGTACACTGGAGGATCAAAAGGTTTTGGTTTTATCGAAATGAAAGATCGTAATGAAGCTGACAAAGCTATCAGCGATTTAAACGGAAAAAATATTCTCAATCGTGAAATGAAAGTGAATATTGCAAAACCAAAAACTAACAACTGGAACTAATTCTAGTTTAACGGAAGGGAACAAGTTTATAATTGAAATTCTATTAATTAGAAAATTGTTTATAGATTTGTTCCTTTTAGATTTCTCTTGATTCCCAGTTTCTAAAACCTCCTCCATATCGAGTAACGCTCAGTTCACGAGCTTTCAAAAAATTCAACGCATTCACAGACAATAAACACAAAGGTCCTCGGCAGTAAACAATCAGCTCCTTGTTTTTAGGAAATTTATATGTTTCTAATTCATTGTAAGGAATGTTTACGGCTTCTGGTATATGTCCTTTTTTATATTCTTCTTTCGAGCGGACATCAATAAGGAGGATTCCTCCTCTTTTCATTTTTTTTTGCAATTCAGAGGTTGATATTTCAGTGTTTCTGCCTTTTAATTTTAGATTTGAATGATCATCTTGGGCAGTGCTGTAGATTGCAAATTTTTCCAATGCTAAAAAAAGTTCCTTCATCGGACCGGATTCCCAACGATACAGTATCCTTTTTCCATCCCGTCTTGTGATGACTAGATTTGCTTTTTTTAGCGCTTGTAGGTGTTGGGACGTGTTCGCAACCGGGATACCTGATTCTTCGGAAAGAATTTCTACAGATTTTTCCCCATCTGCTAGAAGCTGAAGCAAAATTAATCGTGATTCATTCCCGAGCATACTCGCGATTTCGCTCATACGGGGAATGGTTTTCAAACTTCTCATACCAATCTTAAAAAATCAATCATTCCCATTCTGGCAAGAGTTTTTAGAATTTCTTAAAAAACTATGGACATTTTAACATTCAATAAAATAATAGAATGATTTATTGATAGGAGGTTGTCATGGATCACCTGATAGGAATAACAATTCATACAATTTTGATTGGGGTTGGTGCTACGATGGCGATGGATCTATGGAGGTTTTTTTTACAAAAGACATTTAATGTAAACTCATTGGATCTTGGACTTTTGGGTAGATGGGTAGGGCATTGTGTAAAAGGCAAATTCTTTCATTCACCAATTGTGCATTCTGCAGTGATTCCGGGAGAGATAATCATTGGTTGGGTCTCACATTATGCGATTGGAATTTTTTTTGCTAGTTTGTTGCCCATCATTTGGGGAGTGAATTGGTTAGAAAATCCTTCCATCAAAGAACCAGTTCTTTTGGGTCTTTTGACCATTCTTGCACCATGGTTTTTAATGCAACCTGCTATGGGTATTGGCATAGCAGCTTCAAAAACTCCAAAACCGTTTCAAGTTAGAATTCGAAATATGGCGATCCATACTGTTTATGGACTTGGTTTATACGGAACAGCACTTCTAACACATGTTTATTTGCGTTAATAAAATTTAAGGAATGTATATGAAATATATAATTATCATCGCGTCCATTGTGCTCTTAGGTTTTTTCTCTGTGGGAATTCCAATTGCAACACTTCCAGGTTTTATCAGAAATGCTTTAGGGTATAGTGATGTTTGGCTTGGAATTATGCTTGGAACTCAATCTTTAGTGACATTACTGTTTCGTCACCATTCAGGTTCCATCTCGGATTTAAGAGGGCCAAAAGTCGCAGTCACAAGGGGATTGTTCTTTGCAGTAATCTCAGGTATTGTAAGTTTAGGTCCTCTTTTGATACCTGGTGATATGGGACTTATAACACTTTTTATTGGTAGAATCATCTTAGGTTACTCAGAAAGTTTATTAATCACTGGAGCTCTTTCATGGGGAGTAGGCTTGGTCGGACCAGCTAACGCAGGTCGTGTGATGGCTTGGAGTGGTATGGCAATGTATGGTGCAATTGCAATCTCTGCTCCTTTGGGATATCTTATGGTACAACATTTTGGTTTCCAAGGTGGAGTTTTGTTAGCGGTTCTTTTTCCTGTTATTGCTGGAATCATTTCCATTTTTGTTCCTGCCATCCCTCCTGCAAGTAAGGTTCGAATTCCATTTTACCAAGTAATACCTAAAATATGGAAACATGGTTTTGGATTACTTTTTGCCGCCGTATCTTTTGCGGGGATTGCTGGATTTAGTACCTTACTTTTCAAAGAAAGGGGATGGGAAAACGCACAATGGGTGATGGCGATATTTGGATCTGCCTATGTTTTATCTCGTATTTTTTTTGCTGGAACGGTGGATTTATATGGTGGGAGAAAAATCGCCCTCATCTTTTCATTTGTCGCCATTATAGGACAAATATTATTATGGCAGGCGAATCACTCTTACATAGCGTTTATAGGTGCTGCCTTGACAGGTTTTGGTTACTCACTAGTTTTCCCTGCATTCGGAGTGGAAGCAGTTAAAAATATGGAACCACAATTTAGGGGAGTCGCATTAGGTGCTTATGTTGCATTCTTCGATCTTGCCTTAGGAGTGACTGGGCCACTTGCCGGATTTGTTGCCGATCATTTTGGTTATACGGCAGTGTTTGCATTTGGTATGATTGCTTGTATTTTTTCTTTTTCCATTGCCTTGAGTTTGAAGGAAACAAAGAATTAGTCATTCGCAATAGTATTTCTTAGCCGAAATGTTAGTCTGAATTTCAAAATTGTTTCGGCTAAGGTTTGTATTTTTTTCGATACTCCGAAGGAGTTAGTTGAGTTAGTTCTTTAAACACTCGTATAAATGAATTTTTAGAATTAAAACCGACTTCAAATCCAATTCTTAAAATCGTTTCATCGGAATGTTTTAAAGCATATTTTGCATGTTCAATTCTTTTTTCTTGGATGATTTCGATCAAACTTTTACCAAAATATCTGTTGCATACTTGAGATGTAGAATGAGAAGAGATTCCAATTTTATTGGCAATAAAGGAAAGATTTAAATCACCATCGAACAAAAACTCTTTGTCTTCAAGTATGCTTTCTAATTGTTTCCCCAGTTCAATCATTTGAATTTCCGGTAGATAAGACTTTTGGTATTTTACTGATTCAAATTGGTGATTTGGAAGATCATACGATTCTTTTTTATCTAAATAAACCCTATGCCAAGCAAACCCAAGTATCCAAATGGAAAACCCTAGATTTGAAATCGATTCAGAGGTTTTGCCTGGTAAAATAATGCAAAACAAAATACAGAAACAAATCCATATGAGTAATAGTAAAAGATAATTTCCAAATATTTTACCTTCCCAATATAGATCTTTTGAAAATTGACCCATTTCCAGTCTAAACCGAATGTATGTTCTTAAGAAAACGATGAATGAAAAAAATAATATGAATATCTGAAACAAATTGGTCTCACTGAATATTTCATTCGTTTGAATCTTGGTAAGAGATAAAATTTTGTCGTCTCCGCTTAATAAGAAAAAAGGAGTTTCATATAACAAAAATAGTAAAGGAACGACTAACGTGAATCCTTCCCAGTAAACACTTTCCTTAGGAATCACAAAATACCGAGTTATGATAATTGAAAAAAGTGGAGAAATACAAAATCCGAAAAAATATCCCAATTTGATCAAATGAGGGAATTTATTTAGATTTCCTGTAAAATAAATTAGATTGCAGGCCATGGTGAGAGAAAGAAAAAAAAAGAAAAAAGATAAATACAAACTGTATTGTCTTTTATGATTCCCTTGGATAAAAAAATACAATCCCAAAAACAATGACTGGATGAACCCTGCACTTAATAAAATCGATCCGATCATTGTTTGGTTGATTCTATCATAATACGTTGCATTTGGATAGACAGATTTTTTTAAAAAGAGGAGTCCCACCCAATGGGGTGAGACGACAAAGTCACCACGTTCGCTTACAATAAGAGCGAAATGTTTCGAATCATCAAAATAAAAATTTTGATCTGCCTATGTTTATTTTTTCTTTTCACTGATATTATCTTAGGAAATACAAGGTTCTCCAATGAAGAATTTTCTATTAATTTTTTTCGCGCTCCTTCCATTGGTGGAGAATATAGAAAAGGCCAATATTCTGTTCATGGTGGTTATTATGTAACCAATTTTGATCCAGGAATTACAACTGAGTTTTATAAATTAGGCATTGGCTACTGGTTTTTACCAATGGATCTTGGATCGGATTCAAATCAACCTTCCTCTTTTTACACATATTTATCCTATGGGAAAGGTGTGAATTTGGAATACCAAAAGAAATATACGGTGATGGTGGAACTTGGATATCGATTTATGATAGGGAGAGGATTTAGTTTTCGATTTGGTCTGATCGTACTTGCTGCAGAAGGTTCTCCAACAGAACTCAATCCAACGCCAAGCATTAGTTATTCAGAATTTTTTTAGAGGTAAAAAATGAAAAATGAAACAATGAAATGGAATCCGTATATTGGACTGGTATTAATCATGATACCCATTCTTATACAAATTCCTTATACACTTTTAATTATGAATTTTCAATATCCTGATATATTGAGACAACCAACAGAATTGATTTTAACGGAATTCCATAAAGGTGGTTCGTCCTTGGTATGGACATGGTGGTTTTTTGGAATTTCAGGGCTCCCACTTTTTTTTGCATATTTACATTTGTATCATTGTACAAAAACAATTAGCCCATTGTTATCTATAACGGCAGTTATTTTTGGTGTAGCTTCCTTGTTTTTCCAATTGATTGGTCTCTTACGTTGGGTATTTGTTGTACCAATACTATCAAATTTATATTTTGACTCACACTCTTCGGAAATTATGAAACAAGCAGTTCTCATCAATTTCCAAACAATTCACCATCTATTTGGAGTTTTAATTGGAGAGCATTTAGGCCAACTCTTTACAATTTTATGGATGTTTCTTGTATCAATTGTTTTTCGTAAAAACCAAATATTTCCCAAGTGGATCTCCCATTTTGGATTGGTATCTGCCTTTTTATATTTACTTGCTCAATTTGAATTATTTTCGCTTGTCATCCCAGAAGTGAAGGAAATACCCTTCGCAGGGTTAGTCGGAAGTTTGTGTTGGTTGGTTTGGATGATGGCACTAGGAATACAAATGTTGAAACAGAAAACAAACGTTGTAACTTAACAACACATACTCTTTCATTGCACCAAATGGAAATCAAGCTATTTGGTGCATCAAGGACATCGATGTCCAACTTTCATTCTGTATTTCCCTGATAAATAACACTCAACTAGTTCTCTGTCACTTGTGGAAAGAACCTGATTGAAATAGATAATATCTCCTATATGACCATTATGATAATCCCCATTGAATGGATAAGTTCCAGAATTCCATAAGTACCTTCCGATACTTAAGTCATAAACTCCACAAATAAATCCCGCACTCGGTATGGATGAGGAAGCAACTGGGGTCCCAAATTTAAAAATATTGCCCGTTGTTCCATTAAAATCTAAGGACATAAGGATATTTTCTGACGGTGTATTAAAAGGACCCGTTGAAATTAATTTTGGATTATTGAGTTGGAGATCAAAAAAACTTAAGAGATTGTTAGTTGTAATGTCCGGTAAATAGATTAGTTTTTCACCATTGTGGAAAATTCCATCACTGCCAGTCATTCCAATGTCGTTGTACATCGCAAAGATCGTATTGGAAGTAGATAAGAGTTCTGTAGAACAGGAAGTTGACAAATAATTGGCAGAAGCATCATTAAAACGAATGGCAGGTACTCCATTAATTCCTGTCGCATTGTACACTGGCTGTGCAGGGGCTGAGCCTTGGTAGACATGGAAATTGTTCCCACTGCGATCATTCCATGCAGAGACACAATTGACACTGCCAAGGCAACCACCTGGACCAATGTTTGCACTTTCTGGTAATAAGAAAAATTTTAGACTACTACTAGCAACCGTTTGGTTCCAGGAACTAACTTGTGTTGGATAAGGTCCTGAGATTGCTCGGATTTCCGCAACAGATAAGGTCCGATCATAAATTCGAATGTCATCAAGATCCCCTGAAAAATACCCAGTTGTAGTGATTAATTTTCCTATTTCTAAATTTGCGCTCGTGCCAGTAGACCAACCACTTTGTGTTTCAGAATGTCTTAATGTACCGTTTTCATATAGAGTAACGATTTGCGTTCCACCATCAAAGACACCACAAAGATGTATCCATTGATTGACAAAATCTTCGTGTAATATTTTTGCATCCGCAGACCATCCAAACATTCCCACTTCAGGAGGATCAATGACAAGACCATTTCCTGTATTTGGAACAGGTGTTCCATAACTGATGATATATTGTCCAATGCCAGAAGAGGTATTAAACCAAGCACAGATGGTACGACTTGCACTACCTGTTGGTAATCCATTTGGATTTGGTTTTTGGAAGTAGGAGGCTCCATTAAAGTAATACGCTGAATTGGGTATACCAAAACGATCTGTTGTACTGAAGGCTCCATAATTAGTCAGGTCATTCATGAAGTTGCCGTAATCTTTTCCATTTCCATTCAACGGATAATAGGAAATCAAACCTGATGGAACCTGTACGGCTAACTTTTGAATGGAATCATCATCTAACGCACCATTGAAAAAATGGACATTAGAAATTTTTCCTCTAAAGAAATTACCAGTTCCAGCATCTCCAATTTTAAATGTGGTTGTTGCATTTGGTTGGATAGGGCTTGTTGAAAAAACAATTCCTGTCGATCTTCCATTGATAAAAATTTGCCAATTGTTCGATAACCGGCGAACAGCGACATGTGCCCATCGATTGAGAGGTAATTTCATTGCAGTAGGTGGACTCTGCGTTCCTGTTAAGTCGATTCTCAAACTTCCCGAATTATCCAACATTAGCCCGTATCCATCGCTGAGACCAAGACCATTGTAAAGAATGAATTGGGTGACATCATTTGCAGAAGCGTGTACCCAAGCGGAGAAAGTGATATTATCTGTGTTTTGAGTTAATGGTCCTGATGATACAATGTAATCCGATGTTCCATTCAATTCATAAGCACCATTGGAAAGTCCATTTTCGTCTGAAGTGAAAGTAGGAGAACCAATCAGTGAACCGTGATTGGTTCCGATTGAATCGTTAGCGTTTCCATCGAATGAATAGTGGATTAATTCGGCAGGTTCTAAAAAACGAATGGAGTGGTTCCCTTGGTCAGCGATGTATACTTTTTGTCCATCCGTCGTGATGTAACCAGGGAAATTGAGTAAGCCATTCCCAGTCGCATTATCAGAATACCCTGAAGTACTTCCTACCAGTGTTGTGACTTTATTATTACTTAAGTTTATATGGCGAATTCTATGTCCGAGCCATTCTGATAAAAACAAATTTGTCCCGTCGGTTGTGATTCCATGTGGGTCATTAAATTGAGCGGAGGTCCCAAAACCATCGGTTGATGCTTGTACTCCATCACCTGCCAAGGTATCAACTGCATTTGTACCCGTGAGTGCAATCCTTCTAATTTTATAACCTCCACCCACTCCAACATCAGTTACGTAGAGGTAACTACCTAATCCTACAATAGCGATTGGAGATACAAACCTTGCGCTTGTACCAACTGGATTGTTTGCAAAATTACAAGAACCAGCTCCTCCAGCAATTGTTCCTACAGCAGAAGTGAGTGGGTCTACCGTACGAATTGTACAGTTTCCTCGGTCAACGATATAAAAAATTCCATTATGTAAGGTGAGCCAAGTCGGATTGGAAAAAGAAGCTAAAATTCCAGATGCATTATCTGCTGCGCCGGATGATCCAGATCCAGCAAACGTAGAAACAACGGATGTTGCCAAGTTTACAATTCGAATCCGATTTCCATTCAATTCTAATACGAATAAATTATTCCCATTTGTAGTGATCCCAACAATTCCATTAAATTGGGCAGCAGTTCCGACTCCATCCAAACAATTCGTAGTGACAGTCCCCGGACAAGTGATTCCTCCGCCTGTGTTTCCTCCTGCAAGAATGGTAGTAACACCTGAAGATTTATCAATTTTACGAATCACCCCATTGCCAGTATCAGCAACATAAAGGAAACTTGCATCACTTGTTAACATGCTCGGATTCGTGAACCTAGCAACAGTTGGTAAGGCGGTAGCTACCGCTACACCAGAAGCAGGACCCGTACCACCATTGTTAGTGGGGAATGAACCGACAAATGTCCTGATATATGTCTTTCGATTGATTAAATTTGTTCCTAAATCACTGCTAGTAGAAGAAAACAAATTTCCACCAACAATGTAACCATTGACACAAGTGATAAAAATTGTTACGTTCGTAGCTGCAATCGTACCAGAAGCTAACAATGGGTTATCAAAAGTACAAACCGTTCCTGCAGGTTGTGAGGTAATTGTGACTGCATAATTGGATCCAGTTGGATGCAAAGCAGAAAATTTGGTGAGTCCATTTGAAGATATCGTGAGAGTTTCCGCTGCATTGTTTTGTACAGAAATTGATCCACTGATCCCCGAAATATTGACTCCAACTTCATAAAAACCGACACCAATCCCGCAGGTAACACTAACGTTTGTTATTGGTGAGTTTTGGGCAACTCCCTTCGCATTGGTTATGGAACAAGTGATTCCAACTCCGTTAGTCGTTAAACCAACATCATAACTTTGGCCTGTTGTTAATCGTGTGGGGAATGTAAAATTTCCATCAGCTGAAATGGTGATTGAATCGTTGCCATTGGTGAGTGTTACCGATGTTCCTGACCTTAGTCCCGAAACAACTCCCCCTAAACTTTGACCTAAGCCAGTGAAAACACGAAGGAAAGCCAAATAGTCTAAGGGACTTCTTGACAAATGTGGAAACGAACAGGTAACAAGAGAAAAAAGAAACGGTAATAAAATAATACGTCTCATTTGATTTCTCCTGTTCTACAAAAGTATCCGATGCCTCGAGAAATAATCAAGAAATTATCAGGTTTGATTTCTTTTTGGAAACTCGAGTAAAAAGAGGCTCCCTTGTGTTAACTCCGATTCTACTCGTATATTTCCATTCTGCAGTCTCATTAATTCGTAACAAAGTTTTAAACCAATGCCAAATCCCTTTTCTCCTAAAGTACCTGGAGAGGAGATTGGATCGGTGAATATTCTTGATTTTTGTTCAGCAGAAATTCCTGTTCCATAATCTCGAATGGAAATGATAGATACTTCTACAGTTTCGGCAAAACTAACTTCGATTTTCCCATTTGGATGACTGAATTTGATCGCGTTTGCAATCAGATTCCTAATGATTTCATTTAGAATCGATTTGTCCGCGTATACTTTTGCCGAATCGGAAACAGTAATTTCAACTTGAATGGATTTTTTCTTAAGTTCCAATGCAAATGTTTCGATGACTTGGTTTACTGATTCGATTACATTGTTTTCAGTTAAATCCAAATGGATTTGTCCTTTATCCAATTGAAACCTATTCAAATTTAATAAATGTTCAACGGTAGACATCGCATTTTCCAATATGACAAATATTTGTTTTGAAATATGATCCTTTTCTTCTTTTGGTGTATCTTCGTCGTAAGTTAATGTAAGTGCAGAGTAAACTGTACTCAATGGTGATCGTAAGTCATGTGCCACTAGTGAAATAAATTTATCTTTCCATTGGTTTGCTTCTTCTGCAATTTGTTTTGCTTCTCGATATTCTTCTGTACGAGCCACAACTGCTTGTTCGAGAGATTCATTTAATTTTGTAAGTTCGTTTTTTAAAGTCTCATTTTTGATGAATGTTTTTGTGAAAAAAGAAGCAAGGATGAGTGATTGGAATAATACTGTAGATAAATAAGAATATTTCAAAATGAGTGAATGTTGGAAAAAACCATATAAAATTAAAGTATCGTTAATCGCACTAAATAATAAGAAAACCTGTATGAGTAATAAACTAAGTGCTAATTCTTGTTTATCGAAAGCAGATTTTGTTAAACAAAGTATGGAGTAAAGTAATCCTGAGATTGTAAAAAAAATTCCAAAAAGTGTGGTTTGGGAGCCGAGTTCCGTTGGTAACAATACCACAGCCAAATACAATATAAAACAAATAAAAGAAAATGCCCGAATGAACTTCTTGGAAAATTCTTTTGGGTATAATTGTTCTAAAAACGAAAGATAAAATGGCATCGCCAAATAAAAGATAAGTGATAAAGAAAATGCGATTCGATAAGGAACATTGGGAATCAAATGGTATAAGATGTCTCCATTTAATGAAATGGAATGAAGGGCAGTGGTGAAGCTGAATAATCCAAAAAACAAAATCAATGACCGATTCCTTCTGAAAAAGAATAATAGGAAATGATAAAATGCCATAAAAAACAAGGCACCTGTTAATAGGGAATCGAATGTGATTTCTTGGATGAATTCATTTTGAATGTCGCGATATTTTCCTAATTTTGGAGGATACCAAAACGATCCATCGTCATGGTAATAATTAGAAATATGGACAGTTAAATTGATATTTTTTATTCCATGAGGAAGAACCACGATACCTGAACTTCTAGTCGGTATCATCGCCTCTTTCGTTTTTCCCACTTTTCCCAAGGAAAGAGATGGATTTCCATCAAGGAAAACTTCCATCGCAGCTCCACCTGTTTGCAAAAAACGAATCGCAAACGGTTCTGCAGGTGAAGTCTCTGGGAAAAATATTTTGACTTGGTAGGTGGCAAAGCCTGTTCCCGAATGGATTTCTTTCCACCGTTTCCCTACTTTCAAAAATACAGGTTTACTTTCGAAATTGTTGTTTTGGATGGGTAGAGAAGAAGATACTTGGTTAGTGGATCTAGTTGGTGAGTTAAATTTTTGCCAAAAAAAATCCCATTCCCCAGATAACGGTAGGATTGTGTGATCATTGAATTTAACATTAGTTAGATCAATAATACCTTTTTGAACATGTGGAATATCTTTTAGTCTTTCATTATCGTGACAAGAAATCAAAAAAGAAAAACATAAAAGTATAATTCCAAATTTCAAATGCATTTTGGTCTAGAAACGATTTCTCAAGACCACTTTTGCTTTTGTTCTTTCCTTTCAAAGGAATATTTATGTTCAAACTTATGGAAGTTGCACAAATCCTTTTTTGTTTTTCCATAACATATATTTTTCTAACATAATTTTCCCGAAATTGTAAAACATATTGGGTATCATCAATTCAAATTGTCTGGGTTTAAATAGGTGATTGGTGAGAATCCAAACTTCTTTTTTTCCAGCATCCATGATACATATCCCTGGGATTTTACCGAAAGGCATGGTTTTGAATTTTCCATTTCCGAGGATATCATTCTTTATATTTTCTGCGACAATTTTCCCCATAACGTCCGATGGGAAACCTGTTTTGGGAACTCCGAATGGTGCAGCACATTTTTTAAATGGTGCAATTACTTCAACAGCAAGTCCTGCTGCATAAACATTTTTATATTTGATGTGTTGGTATCCTTCATTTGTAACTACGAATCCTTTTTCATCTACAAGTTCAGTAGAATTTTTCATGACATCTGCTCCTAAAAAAGGAGGTATCATCATAGACATCTTATAAGGTATCTCCGTTGAATCACCTAATGTAATTTTCTCCTTTTCAATTTTTTGAATCGTAGCATTGGTAACCCATTTAATCCCATATAATTTCATAAATATTTCTAACATTTTTTGACCACCTACAATACCACCAATTCCAAAATGACCTAAAAATGGTTCAGGTGTTACCCAGGTGATTTCAACTTGTTTGCGAACTCCTCTTTTCCTAAGATACTTATCTAAATTGAACAAATATTCATATGCTGCTCCCATACAACTTGCTCCTTGAGTAGCAGCAACTACTACTGGACCTGGATTTTTTACTATTTCTTCGAAAGCTAGCGCTGATTTTTCTGCAAGTTCAGGAGTGACAATACATTGTATCATATTTTCTTTTGGGTTTAGATTTGGTAGAATTTCGAAGTTAAGAGAAGCACCGGTTGCTACGACTAAATAGTCATATGTGATTTCACCGTGTTTTTCAGTGAGAACAACATTTCGATCTGGAATCACTTTTGTTCCTCGATCATGAATAAATCGCACACCTTTCTTTACTAACATCGGTTCAACGGGAAATGTAATGTCTTTTACTTTTCGGATTCCGAAGGGAACCCAAATGAGAGAAGGAACATATAAAAAATTGAGTGCAGGTGAAATGACAATCACTTCGACCGAATTGCCAAGTTTTCTTTTTGTTGAGATTGCTGCAGTAACACCTGCAAAATTACTACCTAAAACTACGATTCGTTTCATATACTCTCCACTAGTCATATACAATACAGGGTATTCTATATGACTTAAAATTCGAGAGAATTATGCGTTTCGGTTTTATTTTTAATTCAATTTTTAGATATTTATATAATAATTAGACTCATTATAATTTTGGTAGTTCAATGCGATGGTATCCACTAAAGGGCTCGTAACCTCGTTCTGTAATATTCCCGCCAATGAATAAATATTTCCCGTATTGTTTTTGATGGAATGTAACACCTGTTTGTGCTACGTTCCATGGAGTCACTTGGTTCGTATTCAAATTGATAAATGCTGTTCCTTGTGCTGCCGTTGTATTGATAGATGAAAAAGCACCATGTAAAACCATCAATCCATCATTTGTTACATGCATATTATAAAATGCACCACCATTCAATTGGAAACGGTTTGTTTCAAATACTCCAGTGTCTTTCTGGAAACTTGCTAAATTTTGATTGGATGATCCGCCAACGGTGGTAAAAGTACCACCAACATAAATTTTACCATTATAAGAAGCAAATCCAGAGACATCGGCATTTGGAAACGATGTTGGAATATTGATTGCCGTACCGTCAGTTTTGTTTACGGCTCGGATATAAGTAGAGATTGAACCACCAGCATTGGTAAAAAGACCACCTAACAAAATAGAGTCATTTAAATCAAACAAAGCACTTACTTGGTTATTTGCATTAGGATTCCAACTGGTAAGTGTAAAAGTATCGATTGAAAAAGAGGCAACATTATTTCTCGTTGATCCATTTACATTTGTGAAAGTACCACCAAAATAAAAATTGGTTTCATCAGAAATTAAGTTTGTGACACTTCCTGAGTTTACATTCGGATTGAAGGATGATAACTCATAGGTAGGTAGTCTAAACGCAGCTAATCGAGGCCTACTTTGTCCGCTGATAGATGTAAATGATCCACCTAAAAAGAGAAAATTCCGTTTAATATGGAGAACACTTACTTCGTTGTCAATGGAAGGTGCCCAATTAGAAGGTAAGCCAGTATCTAAATAAACAGAAGCGATATTGGATCGGTTTACATAATTCACAGTTCCAATACTTCCTGGTATCATAATCCTACTGCCATCTAACGAAAAAGCAGCAGCCGCAGACGGATAAGGGAATTGATTTAAAAAATTTGGATTCCATTCTCTCATGGTATTTGTATTCGCATCAATACTCGCGCCATAATTTCTAGTATCTCCTAAAACAGAAGTAAAGGAGCCAAACAAATAGATTTGACCATTATTTTCGATCACTTGGTGGACATTTCCATTCACTCCATAATTGAGTCCCAGTTCCGTTCCAGTATTCGAATCAACAACAGCAAAGTTAGTCCTTGCGGTTCCTCCATTCACTGTTGTAAAAGATCCTCCAACATAAATTTTAGAGCCAGAAGTGGCAATGGCATCAACAATCCCATTAAAGTTTGGATTCCATGCTAACAGCGTTCCATTTAAATCTAATGCAAATGCATAGTTTCTTGGAGAAGTAAACGCACCGCCGACGATAAGAGCAGGGGAACCAGAAATTGTACCAATTGCTAATGCTCGTATTGTACTGTTTTGAGTACTAGATGATACCCAAGAATCTAGAGAAGAAGTGAGTAAATCAATTCTTGCAATTCGATCACGTCCAAAACCATTTACCGTTGCAAATTGGCCAGCAATGTATAATTTTTGATTGTAAACTAAAAGTTTTTCTACAGCTGAGTTAACATCCATCACCATTGAATCTAAAGCACCAGTAAAGCGGTTGAGCACGACAAAATTGTTTCTTGTATTTCCGTCCCATGATGAAATGACACCACCGATATAAATTTTGTCTCCAAATATCGCCATCGAATAAATATTAGGTGGTGTAACTGGATTTGGACGAAAATTTAAATCCAATTTGCAATTTGGTAACATATGTACGATATTTTGAAATTGGATACCTCTGGCATATGTGAAATTACCAGCAATATAATAGCCTCCACTTCCGTCAGAAACGACAGCCTTAGCTATATCGTTTAGTTTTAAAAAAGGGCATTCAAAATTTGATATGATTTTTCCCGTATATGTATCTAAATAATATGTGGAACCAACATTAGGTCCTAGAGAGGTGAACGAACCACCAAGAATAAGTTCATTGCCGTAAATTTCCATTGAATTGACAGTGGCACTCCCACCAAAAACACCCCAATAATCAACATCTAATGGCGAAAATGCGGGCAAACAAGAAGGAGAAATATCAGAAGTAGCGAATCGAATGATGCTTCCCAACAAATAGGATTTTGATTTGGGGTCACATCCATTCGAAAGTTCAGCAGGTTTACAAAAGAAGAATATAGGCAAAAACAGAAGGAATATTTGAATACGCATGAGACAATTTTTTCGTATTAGTCAATTTATTTCCACATTAAATTCATTTTTTGAAAATCTGTGAGGATACTACATGAGGGATTTTTCTAAATATCCTAGAATCAGAAAATCCAATTGATTTCCTCTCGAAATTGTTTTCCCTGGGCTTAGGAATTCAAATTTTACCCATGATGATACAGATTTGCAAACTGAATTTTAAACTTATTTTTATCTCCATTTTTCTTTCGGCATTTTTCTTCTCATGTTCTGGGAAAGGTGTTTTGCTGAATCAAAAAAAAAATATCCCCATCACTCCACAGAGCGGTTGTTCCAAAAATTCAGAAATTAGAACATATCGGGTATTAGTCCTTTTACCTTTTTACCAACACCAACTAACGGAACAACAGAATTCAAATCTCGCAGATACAATTGTTTCCCAATCTGATCATTATGCAAAACCTTGGGATATGATGATTACTAGTTTAGGATTTTTGTTAACGATTAATTCTTCAACAGAACTCCAAGTAATTTGCCCAAAACAATTGGTCATTGACTCACTGCAAAAACAAAATTCACAATCAAGTCCTAAATTTTCCTATTGGCAAGTGTATGGAAATTCATCCCCAGTAGTATCGATACAGTTTTCACCTGATGATTATAAGATGATGGAAGACTCAAAAGAGAAATTGGTAATTTTTGCGAAAGACATGCAAAAAATGGAAACAAAATATAAAATCATTTTAGTCGGAAGGCAACATACAACCGGAGATGTATCATATCAGACACGACTTCTAAAACGCAGATTTGATGAAATTCGTCAAGTTTTGATCCAAGAATCAATCGAAGAAAAAAGCATACAAACTTTAATGGCTGAACGTGAATTTAAAAATACAAAATCCGACAACATGGAAGAAGTTCAGTCTACCATCTCAATTTATTTGGTAAAAAATTGATTGTAGAATCCATTGTTTCTAATTTTGGCAGAAGAAATTTTAAATGTTAAGTATCATTGTGCCTGTTGATGTGAATTTGAATACATATTACAAAGAATCATTGGCAAATTTTCAGAACCGAAGTGATGTCGAAATCATCCTCGTTCACCAAGAAGAGGCATTTACTCGGGCAGACAGACTAAACATTGGTTTTCATCGTTCAAATGGTGGAATGATATTATTCCATCATCCAAGAAGTTTGCTAACCAATGATGCCATTGAATTTTTGATTCATGAAAGTGAAAAAAAAGAGAATTCCTTTTTTTGGGGTGGTTTCACACACAAATTTGATCGAAAGCATATTCTGTTACAGTGGATTTCATGGTATTCCAATGTCATACGCATTCGATGGAAAGGGATTGTATATTTGGACCATTGTATTTTTTTCTCTCGTGAAATGTGGACTTCTGATCTTACCATCCAATATTTATTCGAGGATACAGAATTAAGTAAAAAATTTAAAAAAATCCGAAAACCAATCTTACTTCCGTATGTTAGTTTAACTTCTTCCCACCGATTTTTAAAACATGGAATTGTCAGTCAGATGGTGATGAATTTTCTTTTGAAAATTGGTTATAAATTACGACTACCTTCTTCCTTATTGTTTGCCATATACCAGAAGTAGTCGCAATTTTTATTTTAGACCAATTTTTATACTTTCATTATAGATGAAAGTGACCATTTGCTTCTGGTTGGTATTTCACATCGGTAATCTGGAATTGTTGAACACCGTGAGGAACATTCCATTGGATGATATCTCCGACTTTATATCCTAAACAAGCAGTCGCAATTGGTGCTAAAATTGAAATTTTCCTTTCGGAAGAATTAGATTCTTCAGGAAAAACCAATTGGAATTCATCAAAATCTAATTCATTTAAGTTTCTAATTTCGATAATTGAATTCATCGTAACAACATTCGCTGGAATTTTTGTTGAATCGACTTTTTGAGCTCTTTCAATTTCTCCTAATAAATCTTCTAAATTCACATTTGTTTTGTTACGTTTTGAATATTCGGAAATCATATTCTTTAATCGAATATAATCAAAATTTGTGATCGAAAGTTTCTTTTGGGTTTTCATAACCATTCTCCTCGTTTTGTGCAAAAAAACTTTCAGTTTAAATAATGATTCCTTTCTGTCAACAGGTTCCAAGAGTTCAGTTGAATTCAATCAAACAAATCTCGAATCAAATCGAATCAGAATAATTTGTCATTCGTGAGTTTAATTGATATCTTTGTGAAAAAACCGTCTAATGACAGCATTCAGTCTGAAAAATTTGCTAGACATGTTTTTGGTAATTTCTAATGTTGCTATAGCAACAAATGGAAAATGATTTTGAATTAGAAAACTCATATGCTTACTTAATCTATCGCACTGTCCGCGCTTTGAGAAAGCAGTTTATGAGGCTTGCGATGGAGCAGGGGCTTGAATTATTCCCTGAACAGTGGTTTGTGTTAGTCAAAATCATCAAACAACCAGGATGTAGCCAATCTGATTTGGGAAGGGATTTTGATGATCGGCCTTCTATGGCAAGGGCACTTCGAAATATGGAAAAAAAAACTTGGATCAAAATCATTCCAGATCCTGACGATAGAAGGAAACATAAAGTGTTTCCAACCAAAAAAGGGATCGAACTATATACCCGTTTGGTTCCAGAAATTGAAAAGGAGAGAAGTCGAATGTTCAAAAAATTAACAAAACAAGACTTTTATAACTTCAAACGGATCATTGATGAAATATACGATCAGTCGGTGAATTGAAATTTTTTTTGCATATATTGTTGCTATAGCAACATAAATGAGATTTGAAAAATGCGGATTTTTATTTCAGGGGGATATATGAGTACAAATCAAAATGAGAATACAAAAGAAAGTCTGGAGAAGGTGTTTAAAACTTTCATCAGTAATATTGATGCAAGGGATGTTTCTTCCTTAGAAAGAACATTTCACGACCAATTTACTGATCATGTGAGTATTAGTGGGATGGAGGAGCTTTTAGTATCTAACAAGGAAAAATACCTTCAATCTCTAAAAGATGGGAAGTTGGGTGGTGTAGAGAGGAAGGTTCAAATCAATTCGATTGACCTTGTAGATAATTTTGGTGTAGTGAAAGCAAACTTACAAAGTAAGGTAATGAACTTCCACACCCAATATTCTTTTTTGTGGAACCAAGGGGATTGGAAAGTCATACATGCTCTAGTATCGGCTGAAAAAATATAAGACTTTGTTTTTCCTTTAGTGTTGGAAATCGAAATTTACGAATCAAACTTTAAATCATTATGAATTTTAGGTTTGGTTCGTTAATTTAATTGATTAATGAAATTTAGAATTGTTTTATCTCTTTCTTTAATCTCATCGAATAGAATGCCATAATGATTGGATTCAATTTCAATTCCTTTTGCATTGGGGATCCTACGGATCATTTCATCAAATGAATCTTTGGGTAATAAATCATCATTAGGAAATAAATTCATTTTTGTAGCTCTCAAAATGAGAGTAGGCGTAAGAATACTTTCGAAATCCAATCTTTTATTGCGTATCATTCTTTTGCCCATTTCAATTGGATGTGATAAAAATTGTAACATTACATTCTTTAGATCAATGGCACCCCCCATCTCTTTTAATTCTTCTACCATGACATATTTTGGCATATGACAAACATAACCATTTTGAATTGGGTGTAATTCTTTCCCAAAGTAATCTTCGATTTTTTGAGTCCAATTCGGAACTAAGGGAGAATTTTTAACCAATTGAAAGTATTCATTTTGACTTCTATAAACAACATCTAATCGATCAAATGATTGTTTCAGTACCTTTAAGATTTGGATTCTTTTTTTAACTGTTAGAAGACCACCTCCATCCATTAGTATCATTCCACTGATTTTTTCAGGGAATAGGAGTGCATAACGAAGTGCGATCATACATCCAAAAGAATGTCCTAAAAAAATAAAATCCTTTAACTTGTAATGTTGTACCAATTGATGTAAGTCTTCAATATGATTCATAAAACCATACCCTGTATTTGGCTTACCTGAATGACCTCTACCTTTTAAATCATAGGAGATTACCTTATGCCCTGCTTTTGATAATAAGTTTGCGAAGGACTCCATAGAATGAAGATTTCCTGATAATCCATGTAAACATATGATAGTTTTTTTTCTTCCTGGCCAAACTCCCACATGAATGGAAGAATGATTCACAAAGATATTTTCTTCCCGAAATCTCTTTTGTTTTTTAGGACTTACTTTTTGTTTTGTATTTTTTTTTGTCATATTCGATTTGGGTGAAACCTGTTGCCGTAAATTAGGATTTGGTGAGGCAAATTTCATTTCAATGTTTTAATTCCCTTTATTTTTGGTTCCACAACGATAGAAAAGAAAATTTGTCATCAAATTGTAACAGTAGTCGTAATATTCGAATTTTAGAAATGGAGACCTAGTAAAAAGTTGAGTCAAAGAAACAAAATAGATTTGGATTTCCAATTCATTTGATTTGATTCGAGGCAAAAAATTAATGTTACGTGGCATAAAACGATTAAATCGTTATGAAAACAGAATCCTAAAAATTGTAAAGTTAGGTGGTAAGCTTGTTAGATTAAAACAATATGGCTTTTCTTCTAAAACGGAAGATGGATTTAGGTTTCCCATTTATGTATTAGAAATAGGAAAACCGAAAGCCATTAAAAGTAATGTTTCAGGTCTGATTGCAGGTGTTCATGGTTTAGAAACCATTGGCATCCGTGTGTTGTTAGATTTTTTGGATGATCTTTTTGCCCGTAAAAATTCTGTTTTGTATCATGAAATCAAAAATGGTGAAGTTGGAATCGTCTGCATTCCAGTACTAAATCCAGGTGGAGTTGCTTTAAAAAGACGTTCGAACCCAAAGGGTGTAGATTTGATGCGAAACTCGGGGGTAGAAGCGGTAAAAGCTCCATTTTTTTTTGGAGGGCATAAATATTCAAATTTATTTCCGTATTATCGTGGTAAGGTGTTACAGACTGAGTCAAGGGTTTTAGATCGATACTTTAAGGAATATTTCCTTAAAGCAGAAAATCAATTAATCCCTGTTGTTGATATTCATTCTGGCTTTGGAACTGTGGATCATGTTTGGTGGCCATACGCGAGCACACATGAGCCATGTGCTGATGAAGATTTATTTCAGAAAATTGGTTCAAATTTTACAAATCATTTAAATCATTTCCTATATCGATTTGGGCCACAAAGTGAAACGTATACAACCCATGGTGATCTATGGGATCGATTGTATGATAAATTCCAAGCAAATATAAAAGAGACACAATCTCCTGTCTCTAGGCATTTTCTCCCCCTAACATTAGAAATTGGTACCTGGTCAGATATCAATTTAGATCCATTGAAAATTTTTCGCAAAAGAGGAATCTTTAATCCTTCACGCGAATTGAAACAGAAATCAATCGTCAGCCATCGAAAATTTTTATCCGATGTTATACGGCTTGCAAAAATGAATCCTTCGGACATATACTAGATAAAATTATGTTCCGATTTTTGTAATTATTCACTTTACCTTTTTTTGATTTTCTGGTAAATTTACCCATCTAAGGAAATTAATTTCTTAGGGTAAATCCAATGTATCAACTAAGTGAAGTTCTAAATCTGATTTTCGATAGCATTGGTATCTTAATTATTTCAAGACTATTGTTCCTTCAACTGATTCCAAAATATAATTTTTTAATCACAGCATTTCTTTTGATATGGTTCAGTAATGTTTTTACAGTTCTCGAAGGATATTATTTTCACGATTTTTTTAATATTTTAGAGCATTCATTTTATTTTTTATCATCCGTTTGTTTTTTCGTAAGCTTAAAACGAGAAATATTGGTTAAGCGACATTGATATGAATCTAATCGTTTTGTTAAATGTTTTATCGCTATTCTTTTGTTTGGCGGCATTTGTATTAACTCTAAGACATTTCATCAAAAGACCTTCCTTCCGAGGGGAAGGGTCGTTTTTGATATTACTTGCTTTGATTCCTTGTTATGTAAACATTTCCAATATTTTTGAACATGGTTTGTTGATTGATTATTTTGATGAGTATGAAGGTTTTTTTAAAGATTTGTATGCAATGATTCTTTTGATTTTTCTGTATATCAGTTCCATCAAAAAAGAACAAAAAACGAGAGTGGCTCATGAACACCAAATTAAATCAGACCTAGAATTAAAGTCAAAACTACTAACAGAAATACACCATAGAGTGAATAATAACTTACAAATCATATCTGGGCTTATGGCCTTACAAATTGAATCTGAAAAAGATGAAAAATTGACATCATCACTCAACTTGATACAAAACCGAATTCAAGCTATTGCATCAGTTCATAAGATTATTTATGGTTCACCAAATTTACTTTATGTGAATTTGAATCAAATATTTTCTCTAATCCTAAGTAACTTAAAAATTACTTATTTGAAAGAAAATGTAGATATAGAATTGCGAGAGCTAGTGGAAGAAGGATTAGAAATGGATCTAGACCGTGCAATACCGATTGGATTGATCTTAAATGAATTGGTTTCCAATTGTTTTCGTCATGCTTTTACGATAGAAAATAAAGGAATTATAGAGGTGAGTTTAGGAAAATTAGAAGAGGAATTTGTTTTGGTCATTCGAGATAATGGGATAGGAATGAATGTTGAATCGGAGGAAAAAGGGATAGGTTTGATGTTAGTCAGGAATTTAGTAAAACAATTACAAGGAACTATTTTGATTGGAACTCTTAAAGGTTTAACTTTCGAAATTAGATTTCCAATCAAAAATATGAACCCATTAAAAATCTAATTTTGCTTATAGATACAAGATTTCTTCTAATTTCGTCACTTTGTAATTTGCTTCCTTTTGGAAAGGGAACAATCCCGTTGGATCAATGTAGATAGTTTCAACATTTGCTCTTTTGCCAGCTTCTAAATCAAATACATAATCACCGATCATAATCGTTTCTTCTGGTTTTGCATTCCATTGTTGCAACAGATACAAAATTCCGTCAGGATTTGGTTTTGGAAGTGCACGGTCTCTGCAAATTATATTCTGTTCACTGAAAAAATTTGAAATCCCTGCTGCATTTAATGTTTCTAAAGAATTTACAAAACTATTACGCGTTAATATGCCTAATGTTTTTGTTTGTGAGTGAACTGTTTGTAAAAATTCAAAACAACCATGTGATGCTTTTGCCAATTTTGCAATTTTATATTCAATTTTATCTAATTCTATCTGTTTTTGCTTTTTTATGTTAGGTGGAAGCATAGAGAGGGATGTCAATATGTCAACATCTGTTGGGATACCAAGTTCTTGTTTGATTGCTAAAAAATCATGTTGGGCAGTGGTTAACGTGCCATCCATATCAAAAATCCAAAACTGTTTTTTTTGGTGAAGTTTCATAACAATTCAGCTCTTCTTAGATCTAAGAATTCCTTCGAAATACCAACTTTTTAACGTTCAGAAGTTTTCACAAATTGATTCGGTTACAAATTTTTTTAGCCAAGCAAATCTTTCGATCTATGGATAGTGATTTTGCATCGTTCGGATTCCCTTTCATTTTTCAGCTGTAAATGAGAATAGTTCTCATCAGATTGACTGTATCAGCAATTTGGTGGAGAATTACCAAATGGTAGTATTGCGGGCTGGTTAAAATCAGACTCAAATCACCAAGCCGATCAAATTTGGTATCACATCGAAGATGATTCTAATCAGGAGAAAGTTTATTTTTGAGAAACGTTGTCGATTTTTCAATGTAGATCGATCGATTTTGGTCGACTTTTCAGTTGGATTCAAAATGAGAATAAATCACAAATAAAAAGAATTTACCGGTATTGTTTATGAAGGTTCTATTTTGCCAAACTTGAATGAGAGTGAGAAGAAATTTCAAACATATATGCGAAGAGATATCCGGGAGTGTGAATCGTTTAGGACGTGATAACATTCGTTTTTCGTGGATTTGAGGGACAGAGGAGGGATTTAAAAATATTTTTTGTATTCTATGATGAGGCAACGGTTGGAAACAACTTTGATCCCTGCGTTTTCGGCTCGTTTTTCAGCTTCTGGATGAGATATTCCCAATTGTAACCATAAGACTTCCGTTCCACCTAATGTTAGAATTTCATCAACTACCTCAGGAATGTTTTCAGAACTTCTAAATACATCGATGAACGTCCGATTTTCTTTTGGGATGTCTTTTAAACTTTTGTAGATTTGAAATCCTCCAATTGTATGTTCTTTGGGATAGGTTCCAATGACATTCCAACCTTTTTCACGAATGAAAACAGGGACATAATGACTAGGTTTTAAAGGATCCTGGCTTAAACCATACACTGTGATTGTTGGATAAGATTGGAGTAAGGATTTAATTTCAGAATCTGCAACATTCATAAGATGATTATACCCTGTTATGGAAAAATGACAAGTCATGTCATCGGAAAAACAAACTTTCGTTCCAAACGATTTTTCGAATCGGATGGGTATTTTGATAAATTGATTGTATAACTTCCATTGCTCGGTTTCTTGAGTTTCCTCTTTTTTTAATACGATTTTGCAAACTCATCAAAGACTGCTTCTATATGGTTTTTCGAATGAAAAGACTAGAACATTATTTCGCATTGCTATTGCCACAATGAATTTTTCCTTATGGTTATTATCATAAATTAAAGGAAGTCCTTTGACTTTCTCCAATCCAATTCTGTTTCAAGAAAAGGAAACAAGGTCAAAAAAACATTCAGAAACAAAGAAAACAAATACAATCTGTTCTTCTTTAAGATTCTAAAAAATCGGATCTTCTTTGGATATATATTTCCTAAAAATGGAGGATTGCAAAAACAGGTATAAGTTATTTATATATGAAAGACAAAAAGCTTGAAACAAGATTTCACGAGATGCGTGCTAAAAAGAACAACTCTGTTGAAGATTCATTTGCACTCTATGATGCATTGGATGTAGTTCCACTGAAAGAAATGATGGGGCGTTGGCATGGATCAGGATTTCATACAGGGCATACTATGGATGGAGCCTTAGAGACATTTAATTGGTATGGAAAGGAATTTGTTGATTCTGAAAATGTTCATCCTTTGGTTTTTAAATCTTTTGGAAAAACATTGTTTAAAGTAAATCCTTCATTAATGCCTGTCAGGTTAGCGACACTCATTCCATCTACAAAACTATGGCCATTACGTTACCTTTTTCTATTAGTTCGATTTTTGTTCCAAACGAAACATTCCAAAGCTCGTGTAAGAGAAATTGAATTTAGAGGAAAAGTTTCATCTGCAATGATCTACGATAATCTTCCGATCCATGACGTTTTTCGAAAGGTAAATGAAAAGACTTTGTTTGGATGTATGGATTATAAAGGAATGAAACAACCTTTCTTTTTTGTATTAGAACGTGATTGATAAGAAGTCAGTATAAAATCGGTTTTTATTAATCAGATTTTTTTGTAGAGATCCAATTAAATACTGACAAAAAATATTCACCAATCAACTGATTCGACCATGATTTGGCAGATAACCCTTCATAAAATGCTATATGGCTACCTCTTTTAGTGTGCACATGTATCGTATTATTGAGGTTTTCGAGCCAATGTAAGTTTTCTAAAACATTCAAATTTACGCATATAGGGTCATCTGCAGCATTTAAAACTAAGAGGGGAGTTTTGATTTGATCTGCAACAAGTATAGGATTTGAATTTTGATAATAGGAGTCTTTATCTTTAAAACCAGAAATGGAATGGAGTTTATCCTGAAATTCTCCAAGTGTTTTAACATTCAATAAATCGTCAGTCCCAGGATTATTTGCAAAAATGTTGTAATGGCGTTTCAGAAAGTAGTTAATCATTCTTTGGCCCATGATCTTGCTATACACAGGGTGGACACGGTGGAATGCTTTTTCAATGTCATACGCAGGAGATACTGCAACCGCTGCTTGGAATAAACTTTTTTGTCCAGCTTCCCCAAGATAACGTGCTAAAAGTCCTGAGCCAGCTGAAATTCCAACACCAAACAAAGGTTTACTTGGGAATTGTTTTCGAATGTGATATAATTGTTCTTTTAAATCGGAAGTTGATCCCATTGTATTGATGATTGGTTTTGTAAGTGGAAGGTTACCGTGTCCTCTTCGGACACAAACTACCACAATCCAATTCAATGTCTTTCTGATATGAGAAACCGTTGATTTAATGTCTTGTTCATCTCCGCTAATTGTATGAAAAACAACAACAATAGGTGTTTTGTCTTTATGATTGACAAATTGGATTCCTGACCAAGCAAGTCCGGTTGTGCCACCATCTTCCATTTGTAAATGTTCAATTTTGTCATAAACAAAATCTTTTGATTTTGATTCGCGAAACATTAGAAGAAACAACATAAAATGGGGATTATAACACCAAATCGTTGGAAAGTACCGTTTTAATAACTTGGGGGTTTCAGAAATAAGTTTCGATGAAAATTCCGTATCAATGAACCGAAGCGTTGGAGATTCAACAACATTGATGAAATAGTTCACTAAGAAAATACAGACGAAAATGAATGAGATTGTGACGTAAATATTTTCAAATATCATTCTTGTTTAATTGTACTTTAGTTTTGAATTCAATTCTTTCATGAATGGAATGTCAAATTTAACAACTTTTCTATCGTAAGTAACAATACCATTAATTTCTTCTTCCACATCGCTCACTTGGGTATAAATTGAGGCACTAAGTCCTTTCGGAATTAATGGTATTAGTTCATTTTCTATCAATTTCTTATATTCATAGTGTAAGGTTTCCTTATTTGGAAGGATTTTGTATCCAAATAATTTTTTGTCATCATAAACATGACCTTCTGTTTTTAAGGAATAGCCACCAAACTCGGATAATACGATTACTCTATCTTCTTTTTTGGGAACCTTTAATTTTTGGTAGTATAGGTGTAAACTTTTTAGCTCACTGCTATTTTTCCCTTGGTCATACCAACCACTTACACTATCAATGGTTCGAGTGGAATCCAGATTTTTTACTTTTTTAGTGAGATTTACACTATCAAATTGTCCCCATCCTTCATTGAATAATACCCAAACAGATAAGGAAACAGTATTGTACAAAAGATTTACTGTTTTGTCCATTTCTACTAAAAATTCTTTTTTCCCTTTTTCATCCGTACGATTTAAGAAGCGATGTTTTGTGTCATCGGTTTTCCATCCAATAAACGGTAGATAGGCGACTTTCCAGGTTTGATAAGGCCCACCTCCACAAACAAAGTCTTGCCAAACTAACATTCCCAATCGATCGCAATGATAGTACCACCGTAATGGTTCAATTTTGATATGTTTTCTTAATGTATTAAATCCCATTTCCTTCATTAATCGGATTTCATTGATCATTGATTCGTCGTCAGGTGGAGTCAATAGCCCTTCTGACCAATAACCTTGGTCAAGAAGTCCATTATGAAAATATGGTTTGTTGTTAAGGTATAATCTCTTAAATTTTCCATCATATCCAATTGAAAATTTACGCATGCCGAAATAAGATGTCACCTCATCGTTTTTGGTTTTGATCCTGATATCGTATAATTTAGGATTTTCGGGAGACCATAAAATCATATTCGGGATTGGTAATGTGCATGTTTTTTTGGAACTTTCTGCAATCACTTCATTCCCATCTAGAATTTGAATCGTTATACCATCAGTATCAGAATTGACTTCCAGTTCTACCGACTTGGTTTCTATGTTAGGTGTTATTTTTATGTTTTGAATATAATCTTCTGGGACACTTTCCAACCAAACAGTTTGCCAGATACCAGATTGAGGTGTGTACCAAATGCCACCACGTTTTAGTTTTTGTTTGCCCCTTGATTGGGTTCCAGTATCCGTTGGGTCTGTAACAGTGAGTCTTATCTCGTTTTTGCCAATTTTAATCGCTTTCGAAACATTAAAGAAGAATGGTAAAAAACCTCCCTGATGGTACCCAACTTCAACTCCATTGATATAACAAATACAGGAATAATCAACAGCTCCAAAATGTAAAAAAGTAATGTCCTTTATAAATTCAGGACTGATATCAAATTCTCTTTTGTAAAACAAAACTTCATTTGGTTTTAGAATCAAATTACCGAGTCCACTCGCTTTTGATTCTGGAGAAAATGGAACAATGATTTTGTGTTGGTATTCGAGACTTTCACCTTGTTTTACATGCCCTAAAAACCATTCTCCATTTAAATTTAGATAACTGTCCCTTTGGAGTTGTGGCCTTGGGTATTCTGTATGAGGTATTTTCATTCTAGTTTTGATTTCCTCGTCTAATTAGCATTAATGGATAAAAGATAAACAAACAAAAGATGGCTCCTGTAATGAAAATCTCTGGAGATGGAACATGCGCTAGGCTTCCATTTGCTGGATCTATATAGGTTAAATTCGTAGATTCGTTAATTTTTTGTCCAATCATTGGTCCAATGAACATTGGAATTAATACAAAGAAGATCATGCGGATTCCTTGTAATTTGCCAGTATTTTCAATTGGTGTATAATCTCTAATTTGAGCTCCAAGAAGTGCTAAAACTTGAACAAATCCTGTAATTAAAACCAAACTAGTAAAACCAACAGATACCATTAAAATTGTAGAATCATATCCTTTTAATGTTTTTGCAACTATATACAAAGATACCATTCCTAAAATATAAATTGAAGAAAATTGAACGAGAAGTTTGTCTTTATCTTTCCCATCAAATTGTTTTCCAAGGAAAATTGTAATGACACTTGCACCTAATATCACACCAGCGAGTACGATAGAATACTGGATGGCATTAAAACTGAGATACTCTTGCATAAATATGATGAGATAGGGCATGTAAATCTGACTTGCAATCCCATAAATTCCCATAGCAATAAAATACAAATACAATCGTTTATGATTTAGAATCACGGAAGTTCTAAAACCGTATACCATATCTGAAATAAAATCTGATTTTTGTGCTTTCAGATCGGGATGATCTTTGATAAACCATAAGCCAATCAAACCAGATAACGACATCAAAGTTCCAACCGCAATGAAAAGTCCAGGGTATCCAAGAGCAATGACGATCATACCAAACCCTCCTGCAACAATTAACATTGCAATCAGTGGCATTGCCGATAAAACACCTTCTGCCAAACTTCTAGCATTGCCCGTATTATCGGTAACATATGCATTAAAGGCAGCATCATTTGCGGTTGATCCAAATGCTGTCATAATACAGTCAAGAGTGATGACAATGGCGATTGTGAGTTGGATGATTTGTGTTTCATCTTTGATCCCAAACCAAAGGCTTGTGTTTTCTTTTGAAATGAAGGCAAAAGATAAGGTAAGAAATCCCCAAAACAAATAACCAAGAGAGATAAAATACTTTCGATTGCCAAGTCGATCAGATAAAATTCCAGCGAACAAAGTGACAAAAGTCGCAACAATTCCACTCAATTGCACCATTAGAGTGACGGAGGATGTACTTTTTGAGATTGTATTGTAGATAAATAAATTGAAGTAAATGTTTTCTACAGACCAAGCGATTTGGCCAACAAGACCGAATAAAATGAGAACAAACCAAAGGCGTCCACTCAAACTGTGATTTTTCATGATCGCCCAGTTTTCCTAAAACTGAGTCTGTTTGGCGACTCTTATTTTTGAATTTGGTTCAAAACTTTAGGCTGATTCAACTACCGATTTGTTCCTTAAAAGACCTTCCCGAGTTGGAAACCAATCCATTGGTGTTGTTGGGGTAATCCTTTTGCTGCTTGGAAATCAATGGTTTGGTAATTGTAATGAAGGCCAAATAAAAATCCTGCATTCGATACCGAAACAAATCCCGCTCGGATAAAACCAACAGCACGTTTTAAGTCTGCAACATAGGTTTTGTTATCTCTATACTCTGCTTCTTCACGTAACAACTGTAATAGGGTTTCTCTTTGTTTCGGATCCAAAATGAATTGAGAGAGAACTTCATAGGAGTAGTATCGAACAATGGGAGGGAGTTTTCCTCCTTCCGGTCTAAAGATCGAATAAATAGCTAATGCTCTTGCATTTGTGGGAATTTGGTCCCATTGTGCTGATAAATTCGATAATAAAAACAATCGAGTTGTTCGCTCAATTTCCTCAGCACCATTAAAGATATTGTTAAAAATTAAATAATTTAATCCAATATTATAAGGATTTGTCGTGCCATTGACCAAAAATTCATTAAACAGGATATAACGTTGTAATGTATTCCTTCCATTATCTTCCGATAACAATCTATATTGTAACTCTTTTTCCCCCACATCGGGAGTTGGGTTGTTTAAGAAACTATCCCAGTTACTAAACGCAGAACTTCTGTTTTGTGATTTATAACCTTTATCCGAACCCATTTGCCCTTGGATCGTCGCATTGTATGCTTGTAATGTGCCACCTGGATTCACATAAAAATACCAATACCCTTTTCCATCTTCGTGAAGGATGGGAGATCCTGGTTGGAGTGCTGAACTACCCGGCCCTGGTGTTTTATCCACATTACCAAAGCGAAAAATAAGTCCAAAAGAAACATCTGTTTGGATATTTCCTAAATTTACATTGTATTGGGTTCCAAAAAATCGATGATAAAATTTTCGAATATCTGTCTTTAAGGCAACGGAATAGGAATCTGGTATTTGTGTGTCCCAACCTTGCGGAGTAGGGGAACCTATGAAGTTATGAAAATTGATTTGTGCTGATTTCCCACCAACCGATGGTCCTATCATACCTAACTCAAGTTCTGTGGTAATGCTTGTATCTTCCGTAAAGGTTGTTAGTGAATTTGTAAAATAACCTCTGCTCGAATATGGCCTATCTCCATAGGACACATCCGCCTTTGTGATATTTGTAGGTGTGTAAAATTCCTGTCCTACTGCAAAACCTTGTAGATACCTTGTTTTTTCGTTTGGTGTGATAAATAAATCATTCCAATAACTGAAAACTCTTCTAGTAGGATTCGATTCCCCCGCACTCATATGAAATTCTAATCTTGATCCATTTGTATAGTATCGATCTGAAAAACCACCAAATGCATCATTTTCCATGATCAAACGAAGTTGGTACTGGTCAGGATTGTTTGGTTTAGTCCTTTCAACTTCGATTGGTGGTTCAACAACTGGTTTAATCAAAGATTGTTTTTTATTTTGTTTTGACTGCGCATATGATAAATCAACTAACAAAAAGTATATGAAGATTGGTAGGAGAATCTTTATTGTATTCATAGTTCAGTTTTAAAGGTTTTGCTCATTATCTGGTTTTAGGTATAAATATTTTTCAGCCCAAAACGTTCCAAAGGGAACCACAGATGCAAGTGCTGCGAGGAAAGTTTTTTTCATCTTCCAATTTAGTTCTACTTTCACTTGGAATAATTCTACTAGATACAAAAGAAACAAAAGACCATGTACAAGTCCCACAACTTTATTTGGTTCTGGGTTATGGTAGATATACTTAAGTGGCATCGTTACAAATAGAATTGTTAAAAAGGAAACTCCTTCCAAAAATGCCAAGATTCGGAACCTACCTAATTTGGTTTTGATTAGAGTGATCATAAAACTCCTCATGTTTTGCTATCACCAGCATACGTGGTGACCTGGAATTCGTCCGTACATTCTTTGTGACCAAATGTTTCGAATGGTTCTCTGAAAACCAAATCTTTCGCCATTTGTTCTTTTTTGAACGAAAAAACTTCTTCTCCTAGAATTTCATTCTGATCTGATTAGTCGACATTTGTTCGGGATTGACATTTTCTTGGAACCACATAAAAAGAGAAGGATGAAAATTCGGAACTACCTTTCCTTCTTTCTTTTTTTTACCCTTCCTCTAATGGCAAATGAGTCAGGGTCGTTTTTTGCTGGCATGGCTAAAAAAGACATCACAGGCCCTCCGGTTGGTGTTATGTTTTGGGGTTATGCCCGCGAAGACCAAACAGGAATGGGAATCCAAACCAGACAATATGCACGTGCATTGGTACTCGAGGATAAAACGACCCAAAAACCATTTGCCTATGTCACAGCAGAAGTGGGAGGGATTCCATTTGAAATCCAAAGAGAAGTTGTATCTAAATTACAAAGGGAAGTAGATCCAAATTTTCATTTGGGGAATGTATTATTAAATGCATCTCATACCCATAGTGGTCCTGCAGGGCATTTTCATTATTCTGAAATTTCCTTTTATTCCACACAATTTTATGGTGACTCCTATGTTGTGTTACGCGATGGAATTTTCGAAGCCATCAAAGAAGCCTATCAAAAAAGAAAACCAGCTGAATTAAAAATTGGTAAAACTTATGTGAAAGATGCAGGTGTGAATCGAAGTTTGTCTGCTTATATGGCAAATCCAGAATCAGAAAGGAAATTATACCCAGACAATATAGACAAAGAGATGGTACAACTCAATGTTTTTGTAGAAGGAAAAGCAATTGGGTTTGTGAATTGGTATGGTGTACATCCGACTAACATAACATTTGATAATCGATTGATTTCTTCAGACAATAAAGGAATCGCATCTTTACTTGCAGAAAAAGAAGCATTCAAAAATGGAGATCCATCTTTTGTTGCCATTTTTGCACAAGCTAATGAAGGAGATGTATCTCCAAATTTAAACTTGGACAATACGGGGCCAGGGAAAGATATTTATGATAGTAGTTTTATCATTGGGAAACGACAGTTTTTAGCAAGCCAGGAGATTTTAAAATCGAATGGAAAAACGTTAAAAGGTGGACTTCAATTTTCTCATACTTTTATCGATATGAGCAAACACCCAGTTAGAAGTGAATTCTCAGGGACTGGAAAAACTGAGTATACTTGTCCTTCTGCATACGGATATGCTTTTGCTGCAGGGTCAACGGAAGAAGGGGGTGGTCATTGGTTATTCCATGAAGGTATGACCGAGAAAAATCGAAAATTCTATATCGATTGGATCGCTAAATTTATGTTACAGTCACCTTCCGAAGAACTAAGAGAGTGTCAAAAACCAAAAGCAGTTTTATTCCCTATGGGTGAAACAAAACCACTTCCAAGTTTACCTCAAATATTACCATATGGAATTGTGTTAGTTGGTGATTTGTCAATACTTGTTTTACCCCACGAAGTCACAACAATGTCCAGCCGTAGATTAAAAAAAGAGGTAAAAGTCGTTATGAAAGATAAAATTTCTGAAATTGTTTTATCTGGATTAACAAATGATTTTTCTGGATACATTACAACTCCAGAAGAATATTCTACGCAAAATTATGAAGGAGGACACACATTACATGGATCACAAAGTCTAAATGCTTTACGCCAAGAATTTTCTAAAATGGCATCTGACCTTCTAAAAGGATTAGAATTTTCGAAAACTTCAACTTCGAATCCAATGCCACTCGATTTAACTGATCGTATCCACCCCTTAAAACTTCCTGATTCAGAAATTGTTTCTGAGATACCAAAACAGGTGTTAAAGCCAAATTTTGGTGTTTACAAAAAAGGGAACCAAGTGGAATGTCGGGTGAATGCGGTGAGCCCCAATATTGGATATCCGAAGGTCACTTCTTACCTTTGGCTTGAAAAAAAAGAAGGAACAGATTGGAAACGTGTGAAATCAGATGCTGATTTTGATACAAAATTTGTGTTTCACAAACCAGGATTTTTTGACAAAGGGATTGGCAAATTAGATCTCATTTGGGAATCAAGTGATTCTGAATCGGAAGGAGAATACCGATTGGTACATGAAGGAATTTACTTATCAAGTGATTTGAAAAAAAATCCTTACCGAGTGGAGTGCCCTTCTTTCCAATTACGATAAACGCAAATCAAAAGGATGTGTCTGTTCTTTATTCAAAGAAGAGACCATCTGATTCCTATCACTTCAAACCTTGACGATACAATCTTTTAACTCTTTGAAAAACAAGTTGTGAAAAATACCTAACGTATAAAATTTTCTCAGATTTATTTTTTCGGAATAAGGGGAATCTATGAACGAATTTTACCGAGATGAATGGGTTTGGATCACAGGTGCCTCTTCCGGGATTGGGAAGGAATTGGTGAAACAGGCTTCTTTTCAAAATGCAAAACTCTTACTCGCATCCCGAAAAACAAAAGATTTGGAACAAATTGCCAAAGAACTTGGATTAGAAAAAGGGAAATATGCAATTGAAAAATTGGATCTCGAAAACTATAAACAAGTTTCTATTTTTACCAAACGATGCCTTAAAAAATATGGAGTACCGAAGGTAGTCATCCATAATGGTGGGATTAGCCAAAGGTCCTATACAAGGGAAACCAATTTAACTACGATCGAAAAAATCATGAATACTAACTTTTATGGTGCTGTTGAGCTAACGCGCGCTATACTACCTGAAATTAAAAAACCAATTCATTTTGCAGTGATTTCAAGTGTCGCAGGAAAAATGGGAAGTCCTTTACGTTCTGCATATTCTGCATCTAAATTTGCTCTTGTGGGTTTTTTCCATTCGTTACGAGCAGAAGAAGAAAAATCGGGAGTATTTGTAACAATGGTTTATCCAGGTTTTATTCAAACCAATATCTCAAAAAATGCATTACAAGGTGATGGATCTTCCACTGGAAAGATGGATTCTGTGATTGAATCTGGATTACCTGTCCAATTATGCGCGCATCGAATCCTTCATGCAGTCGCCAATAACCAACGTGAAGTTGTGATTGCAGGGATCAAAGAAAAGTTTGGTTTGTTTTTACAAACATTGATTCCTTCTTTGTTTTTTAAAATGATCCAGAACGTAAAAGTAAGATAGGAGATTTGTGTTTTGAAACAAAAGGTTTTTTACCTATTCATGGTTGTTTTCTTGAGTGTGAATCTGTTTTCTCAGAATGTTGTTTTGGATTACAAAACTAAGTCTAAAAGTAATGAAATAGAAAGAACCTATTTGCTTGATTTATTAAGAGCGAGAATGTCCAACAAATTCAAACAGGAATTTATCTTTGTAGTCGAACATTTTAAAGTTTCTGGAGATTATGCTTGGTTTCGTGGAATTGCAAAACGAAAAGATGGAAGAGAAATCGAACTTGCTGAAGATTTAGCTTATGATTGTTGCCATGTAGAAGCTTTGTACAAAAAAAATAATGGGAAATGGCAATTATCAGAATCAGCAGCTTTTAGTACAGATGTTTGGTGGGAAGGAATCCAACAACGTTATCCAAAAGCACCAAAGGAAATTTTCCAAGAATAAACAATTGTAAGTAAAATTGCACTTCATATAGTAATTTTACTTTTTTTGACTTCAAAACTTTAAAATGAAAAAATGGATAGAAATTTGTTCCTTTAAGGTCTCAATAGATCCATGTTACTGGAATACTTAAATGTTGATTCCATTCAAATTTTGAATGATTCAAAAACTTGGGATGATGTTCACACTGCATTATTAAGTAAAATTAGAGAGTTGGAAATCCAAGAAGAAATCCAATTCCATTTTCATTCGATTCCGAACCAAACGTTTGAATCCCTCGGACAAAGTATTCTCATCCCACATTTTCGTTCAAAAAAAATCAAAACTCCCGAATTGTTTTTGTTCGTAATTCCCAAAGGAATCTCAGTTGGGGAACAGAAAATCAGGTTGGTATTATTTCAAATGATACCAGAAAACTTACCTTCTCTTCATCTGCGATTGTTACATGGACTTTCTTCTCTATTACCTCAAATTTTTGATGAACTAATGGTCTGCAAAAAAGAAGCAGAGGTTCTGGATGTAGTGCAACGCGGTGAAGTGAACATGAAACCAAGTTATAAAAACTTGAACCAAGCACAAATTGCATTTGAATTACAAACCGACATAGAATTGGGCTTAAGTGAAAAAGAAGCAAAAGTTCGACTACAAACATTTGGTAAAAATGTAATCGAAAAAGAAAAGTCTGTTCCCATGATCTGGAAATTCATCAAAAGTTTTTTTAATCTTTTTGCTGTTTTATTATGGGTAGCAACTGGGCTTTGTTTTGTTCCAGGAGTCGACATGCCAGAGTTAGGTGTCGCAATTTTTATTGTTGTACTCATCAATGGTATTTTTTCATTTTTTCAGGAATCAAAATCGGATCATGCAGTTGAAGCCTTACGTAAGTTACTGGCAAATGAATGTCCAGTGATTCGTGACGGAAAGATTGTAACGATTCCTGCTGATGAAATTGTACCTGGTGATGTGATTGTATTGGCAGAAGGTGATATTGTACCTGCTGATTGTCGGATCATTGAATCAGAAGATGTGGAAGTAGACAATTCTTCTTTAACTGGGGAATCCACCTCTGCAAGGAGGTATAAATCGGAAGGTGAAATCGTTTTAGAAGGAAAGTTTTTATGGTTAGAGATGCCAAATATTCTTTTTGCTGGGAGTTCACTGATCAAAGGCAAAACAAAAGCTGTCGTATTTGGAACAGGCCAATCAACAGAGATTGGTCAAATTGCGGGACTCACTTCTAAAATTAAAAGAGTCGAAAGTCCTCTTCAAATCCAATTAAGACAAACTGTCATTTCGATTTCATTATTTGCATTTAGCATTGGAGTGATCTTTTTAATCCTTGGGTATTGGGTTGCTGGACTTAGTTTTGTCCAAGCATTTTTATTTTTTATAGGAATCTTCGTTGCAAACGTCCCTGAAGGATTACTGCCTACCGTGACTTTGTCTCTTGCCTTAGGTGTCTCACGAATGGCAAAACGAAATGCGATTCTAAAAGATTTGTCGAGTGTAGAAACATTGGGTTGTACAACAGTGATTTGTTCCGACAAAACAGGTACACTCACTCAGAATCAAATGCGTGTTGTTGAGGTTTATTTTGATTCGAAGAATGTTTCTCCTGATGACTTAACAAAACTAGAAGGAAGTCAATTGTTAATTGAATGTGGTTATTATTGTAATAATGCTTCGCTCGAACCAAATCCTTTAGGAGACCCCACTGAGTTAGCTTTGTTGTATTTGGCATCAGGGAGGATTGTAAATACATCAGGAAAAAGAATTTTAACCAATGGATTTGATTCTGTTCGGAAACGAATGAGTGTGATCCTAACAAAAGAGAATTTTACAACTGCATTCGCAAAAGGAGGACCCGGAGAAATTCTCTCAATTTGTTCTCATGTTTATGAAAATGGAAGTGTTGTACTTTTGGATGAAGAGAGGAGGAAAAAATTACAAACTGCTTCCGATGCTTCGGCAAGACTAGGAAATAGAATCTTAGCTTTCTCATATAAACTATACACAAATAAAATTGATTCATTGGATTCCATCACTGAATCGGATGTTGAATCCAATATGGTATATTTAGGACATTGTTGTTTGGCAGATCCAATCCGGCCTAAGGTACCAGAAGCCATAAAAAAATGCCATACAGCGGGGATTCGGATTCTGATGATCACGGGAGATCATCCTTTGACTGCGGAATCGGTTGGCCATTCTATTGGAATTGGGGGAGAAAAACCTGTTGTGATTACAGGGGTCCAGCTGGATCAAATGTCGGATACAAGTTTGAAGGAGTGGGTGAGAAAAGGAGAGCCAATTTTTGCACGTGTTTCTCCATCTTAAAAATTAAGAATTGTCACCATATTGCAAGAGTTAGGTGAAATTGTTGCCGTCACCGGAGATGGAGTCAATGATGGACCCGCTTTGAAAAAAGCAGATATTGGAATTGCAATGGGGAAAAGAGGAACAGAAGTTGCGAAGGAAGCAGCAAGGATGATCATTGTGGATGATGATTTTGCAACCATTGTATCCGCAATTGAAGAAGGCAGAGGGGTATTTGATAATATACGAAAATTCTCAGCATATGTTTTAAATTCTAACCCACAAGAATTAATTCCATTTTTACTTTGGGCCATGTTCCCAGGGTTTCCCTTGTTAATGACAGTGATGGGAGTCCTTGCTGTGGATGTGGGGACCGACTTAATCCCTGCTATGGGACTCGGGTCAGAACCACCAGAAAAAGGAATTATGAACCGATCTCCTAGAAATCGAAATGAAAAATTAATCTCTTTAGGATTTATACTCAGATCGTATCTGAAAGAGGGGATGATTCTGTTTGGGGCTTGTATTAGTACTTATTTTTACTTTGTATACACCGAGTGTGGTGGTGTGATGCCATCATCTCCCGAAGGATTGAATATGGCAAAAGCAAGTCCTGAATATTTACAGTCATTAACAGCATTCTTCTTTCCTACAATTACCGTGCAAATTGCCAATGTATTAACGAAAAGGTCGAGAATTGAATCTGTGTTCCAAATGAATTTATTTTCAAATCACATCATATGGATTGGAATTGGATTTTCATTCCTGTTATGTTATTTGTTCTTTTATACTTCTTTAAGTTCGATTTATTATTTTGCACCTCTGCCGATTCATGTTTACGTATTTTCCTTTCACGGAACACTGGTTTTGTTACTGTATTCAGAAATTGTAAAATACTTTAGAAGAAAAAAACTAGTCTATACTTAGAATCATTCTTAAGTAATGCGCTAGGTAATGTACGAGTCGATCGCTTTCAGTGAAAAAACGCTGATTCCAGTAACTTTCATAGACTCTTAACCGATTCATTGGATCGAGTTAGAGAAAGGATCCATTTTGGAAGGGAAACGTATATTAGTTGCAGAAGATGATGCAGTTTTAGGTTATTATTTAAAACAACAACTAACAGCACTTGGTTACCAAGTAGTTCATGCAAAAGATGGTAAAATAGCTTTGCAGTATTTTCAGGACAATCCATTTCCTGTTGTCATTACAGATCATGAAATGCCAGGTTTGAATGGCGAAGAATTGATTACAGCTTTAAATGCAAATGATGTTGAACCTGTTATCATCATGATCACAGGCAATACGGATCCTAAATTTATCGTAAAAATGATGAAGTTAGGGATTTTTGATTATATCATAAAACCAATTCAAGAATATGAAATCTCTATCAAAGTAAAACGTGCATTTGAATTTTATGGAATGAAACGTGTTGAGACAATCTCACGTAAAGAACAACAATTGAGATTAGAAGGCCAGCTTGAATGGATCCAATGGAAAGAAAAGATGAGTTCTGTTGGAAAATTCAAGAGACAGAACCAAAATCTTTTTGAAAGTTTAAAACATAGTTTTTGCCAAGGTGCTGGTTTTGGTGCTTTAGTTTCCATTTTAAAAATGATTCGAGATAGTTGTGAGTTTGATGGAAAGTTTTATAAAATTGAATCAGAGTTAATGGAGTTAATCCAAACAAACGCAGATATGGCAGAGAAATCATTAAATCAATTTGCGGAAATTGATTCATTGATAAACTCAGATGTATCCCTAGAAAAATATACAATCCAAGAGTTTTATCTGGAATTAAAAACTTGGCTCGATGAAATTTCATATATTCTTAATGTTCAGAATCACAAAGCTGTTATCAGTGACATCAATCAAAACCATTCAGTGAAATTTTTATTAGTGAATGGAATCTGTTTTAAAAAATCATTTATAGAGATTATGACAAATGCTTGTAAGTTCTCTGTTCCAAATTCCACGATCACAGTCATTATTAAAGTGGAACAGGATTGGTTTAAATGTGCTGTATACAACGAACCAATCCCGAATTTTGACGGTACAATTGGTATTCCAATTCAATATGAGCATTTGATTTTTGAGCCATTTTATCGTTTGTCAAAAAATGTTTTTGAACAGTATCGAACTTTAGACTATGGATTAGGATTGAGTTATGTCGATACCTGTAGCAAAAAACATAATGGCAAAATTTCTATTTTTAATGTGAAAGACCACTTGGATTGGAATGGAAATCCGAAAACCAAAGTAGCCTTTCAAATTGCTTTACCAATCCAACATGTAAACTAAGCATAAGTTGGAGTTATTTTAGTCTTTATGTCTACGGCGTTTTTGCAATTTTAATACAACCACAAACATTGTGATTAAAATCGGTAATAAAAATGCAAATAATACATTACTATTCGATAAAAAGATAGGCATTTGATTCGAAAGGATCCATTGGTTGAATCCATTGATATTCCATCGAACACTATGTTTGCCTGGGCCCTGTCCTTTCACCACTTGTAAAATCATTTCCTTCTGGATGGTAACCAAAGTACCTACAGGGATAGGAAATACATTGATGGGATTACTATCATAAAGTTGGCCTGTGTTTGGATTAGTGGTACCACAATAATTGGTTTCACATTGTTTGCAACTACCAAGATCACTTCCATTCTGAAGGTTACCAGCGATGTATGCATTCTCTGCATATCCTTCCAATTTGCGATGTTCATTCCCAAAGAATGTACATGTTGTAAAAAGAGAATCCTCGGTGACAAATTTTAATAAGAGAGTGTGTGATCCTGCATGTCCATCACCATCGTTAGCAAGGATTGGAAATTCCTTCGGCATTAAAAATTCTGCTCTTCCAAAAATGGGAAAAAAATCAATACATTGATTTTCACTCCAACTTGTATCACATTGGATGTTTTTTAATTTGTTCGTTTGCAATTGGAAACTATACATTTCGACATGTTCTTTGTCTTTTGGGAATTGTTGGCGAAAACAGATCAAATTTGATTTGGAGTTTGATGGAAAAGTTTCAGCAGGGATTTCTCTATCTTCTACCATTGAGAGACCAACAAAACTTCTAGGATCAGTGGTTTTGATGGAACCATCTTCATTGTATAAAAACGTAACACAATTTGCATTCAATTCATTAGAAGCACAAGTTTTAAGATCTCCTTTTTTGTATTGGATAAATAATCCACCATACATCGGACAAAATTCGCCTGTGGAAGATGGATCAAGTATGGTAAGGTGGATTGTTGTGGGAACTGTTGGATCTTGGATGGGAATTGGCGTTTCAGGAATTGAATTTGAATTTTGAAATGAGTTTGATCCTAGAAGTGCCAAGAGCCATAGATAAGAGGTTGGTTCTTTTTTTTCGCAACTGTAAAAGAGCAGAATGGAAATCAGAAATAGGAAAAATGTTCGCTTCATAACGAGTATGACGGAATCAAATTTCATACCCTTACAAGTTAGTATTCGACTAAAGAAGAAATGTTCGGTTCAATTCGTACGTTCCCGTAGATTAATCGATTAAATGTAAAATTGTATCGAGTTTGTTGAGCCGGAAGACTGTTCGAATCAATTTATTGACTCCCGAGAGTTTTAACTGAAGATTTTGAGATTCAAGTGCGGCATGGTATTTCATCAATTCACCAATCGTTGCACTATCCAAGGACATAGTGATCTCCGAAAAATCGAGTTGAACATCTTCTTTCGAATTCTGAATGGTAGACATAATCCTTTCTCGAAACCCACTCAATCCATCGAAGGATATATCTTCGTTTTTGATTTGAATCACTACTGCCAATGTTCTCTCTTTTTTTTCCGTATTGAAAAATTTGAAAGAATTTTTCATGACAAATGACAAATTCTGTCTTGTTTTTTAGGATTCAAATTGTTGGAATAGTTTCTTACCTATGTCCGTAAGCCATCGCCAACTGAAATTGATCAAAGAAGCGGCCGAGTTACTCGTGATGGAGCACCGTCTAACAACTGATGATGCGGTATTGGTGATATCTTCTGCACTGAAAAAAGAGTTATCTGCCAGGCAAACGACATTCGAAAAACTTGAAAGTGGATCAAAAATCGACAGAACCAGTTTCATTCGAAGTGTTGTCAAACATGTTCAAATCTCTCTAGAAAATAATCCTTATTGGCGTTCCCATAATCTAGACAAATCCATCGAAAACTTTTACCAAGTCCTACACAAACAATGGGATTAGTTTGCACCTGTTTCTTTATTCATGCCATCAGTTTCACAATAGTATAAAGTTGGAAATTCATTTGTTCGGTAAAATTCAAAGGAAAACTTTTGAGTTTCCTTTGGTAAAAAATCTTCTTTTTCTAAAACAACAGTTCCATAATCACTCACCAAATTATCACTTCCAATGATTAAACATTTGATGCGAGTAAAGTTGGATATGGAAGTCCCTTGGTTTTGGATTTTCCCAGTGAGGCTTGTACCTTTGTTTTTTATTTTTTTAAGTTCTATCGATTTTAAAATCAAATCGGGTCGATTCAAATCTCCCTCATGTGTTGTTGCGGTAACTGATATTTCGTAGTGATGGTATTTCGGAATTTTTGACCACAAAACTTCAAATATAACAGATTCATTATTTGTGATCAGATTTTTTTCTCCATATCCATCACTGGAACCAATGGTTGATCCATCTTCATTGAATAAGGTCACAGTGAACTTTGGCATGAGTAAATCAGACCCACTCGTATTTGTAAATGTTCCTACAAAGTATGAATTCCCAATGCTATCTGGTAATTCGTTTGTGTAATAAAAATCACCTTCTGGATGGATTTCGGATACATTGTTGTTCGGATCGATGATGATGTTTTGACTCTCGTCTACTTGCGTAGAAGTCGTTGTGAAGTTTTGGAATAATGCAGTGAATGTACTTCCAAGGATCATCCACCCAACAACGACGGAAATGATGATGTACTTATATTTTGAAAAATCAGTTGGACCTGAATTTTTTTGTGTCCCATATACCTTGGAAGGTGGTGAGTCGTATATGGCACCTGATGGCAGTTTGTCGAAACAGTCAGAACACCGGTATACGGTTGCAGATTCTTGATAAATATTGGTGCTACCACAACTAGGGCATTGTTTCGAATGAGTCATTTTTTTACCTGGTAAAGGATGAGTTGTCTTCTCTCAGAAATCAAGCGAGAAATTAATTTCATGGAGATACCCTTTGGAAACGAGTTACCATAATTGGCAACATTGCATTTGGTAATGTGGATTGGTCCACAAGGCGGAATTGGCAATTGTTGTCACAGTTGGGAATCATAAGTGGATTGGGAATTGCATAGGGTGACGGAGGTAATTCGACAAAAGCAAAGGAATGAATGTGGTTATTCGACAAAAATGCACTAAAGGCATTCTTTTCTGGATTTTTCCTGAGTAAAAATAGGTTTTTGTTTTGTTCGATGAGTGGTAAGGCAACAAAGGAAAAATCAGAATTATTAAATACAATAGTTTGTTCGGGGATTTGGTTTAATGAGGACAATGTATTGGATTGGAATTTTGAAATTTTAATCAATTCTTTTGTTTGGTACTGCCATTGGTAGAGAGAATAGCATGTGAGTAATGTCGCCAAAAGCATCGTCAAATTCTTTCGATTGAATGTTTCGTAAAGATTGGAATGGAATGATAGAGCGTAAAAAGGAACTAAACAAAATAGATATCTAGGTGTATTGTGTCCTCCTGTGTTAGGTGAGGATAGGATAATCAAACAAGTAAAGAGAAATAAAATAAAAAATTGTAATTTAAATTGTTTTCGGAAAACGGAAACAACACTTAAAATTAAAAATAAAGTGAATGTCGGGATTTGTTCGATTAACAATCGAAGTAAATAAACAACGATTTCCGAGTTCCAATGGTATGTAGAATTTTTGAAAAGCCGAAGGGGGAAAACGGTAGAATATAAAATAAAATTGGCGCTGAGAAAAAGGAAAAGAAAAAAAACAAACCAAATCAGGTATTGTTTCCAAATGTTTTTCCATTCAAAATATAAGGGAAGTAAACAAACCACAAAAACAAATTCCGGTCTCATCCAAACTAAAAACAAACTCAGTAAGGACGCGAAGGAAACGTATTGTTTATGCAAGTTATACAATAAGAGAACTTCTAAAAAAAAGATAAAAATCGTATCGTGGATTAAATTGGTATAAATGGGAATCGAAGATCCAAACAAAAGAATAAGAGAGAGCACATGATCTCGTTTGATTAAAAAAAAGAGCCAAATAGCCCAAAAGAAAAGTATGAATTGGATCAATTGTATCCCTGTTTTTCCTCCGATCCAATAAAAAGGAGAAAATAAGATGGGATATAAATTGGGAAACGTTGAATCGATGTTGGTGTTTGTTAGGTGAAAGAAGACATTCGGTAAAGGGAAAAATTCTAAACTCGGGTCAGTGGTGATAAAGGCATATGGTAGATGCAAAGATCCTTTCAAAACTTGTTTCAATTGCCATTCAAACAATGAAAAATCAGAGAATGATACGGTTGGAATTGTTTTGAAGAAATTAAAAAGGATGGCTAAAAAACCAACTCCATACAAGAAACCTATTGCTTTTTTAGAATGGATCATTTGCAATCGAAACTAACACAATTAAATCAATTCAATGTACCATCAATGAAAAAAGTAGATCCTCAATCAAAATCGAATTCTTGGTCAAAACTGGGATTAATCCTTTCTGTGATGGTCGTACTATTTTTGGGACTACGTTGGTTCGACCAAAACCAATTCCAATACAATTTGCCTTATGGATATTTTCATTATCCAAAGGACCAAACAATTCCATTTTTTAGAATGGGTGTACCAGAACCTGGTAAAATTGGGAAATTTGGAATTCGTGAATCGACTACAAAAGACAAATCAAATTGCCATTCTCTATTTTTAGGAGACTCACAAACGTTTGGTTCTGGTATTTTTTGGAAGGATACATTTTCGGAAATCTTAAACCGAGAAACAAACTGCCAATGGACAAATGTAAGTATGCCTGGGTTTACTTTGGAAAATGAATATGCGATGTTTCAAGAGATCAAAAATCAAATTCCCTTTGAACATGTATACCTAGTTGTGTATGGCAATGATATTTATGAAACAGGAGAGACTCCTGATTATATCCACTTCGTAGACAAACAAAAATGGTACACAAAAGTTTTGGGATTGTTTCTTCCTAATTACACTTGGCTCATATTGAAAAAACAATATTTTGATTCAGTCCAAAAGAGAATGGAAATTGAGATTCAAAAATTTGCCAATACCAATTACCAAACCAAACAAAGTACTCCGCCTTCCAATGAAGAAGAAACGGGAGAGGAAACATTTCCTTCCTTTCGAACTTTATATTCCATCAGTCCAAATTATTTCAAAGAATCCTTAGATGTGAATTCAGTATCCAATCAAAATTTCAAAAGATGGCAACGTGTATTATTACGTTTGTTTTCAGATTTACAAACAAATCATAAGAAGTTTACAATGATTTATATCCCACTTGATGTGGAATTTGATCCAAAACGATTTGTTGTGTATCAAAAAATTGGATTTGCAATGGATAGAGAATGGTTGGTTGGGGATTCGGAATTCTTTCTTGCATTACGAACTTTTAGTGAATCAAACCAGGTACAATTGATTGATATGCGTAAAATTTTTAGAAATCAAAATCAACTTTTGCAAAAAGAAGACATCCATTTCAATGAAAAGGCAAATCGTTTGATTGCAGATGCCATCAAACAATCAATGTAATTTTTTCTCTAATTCATTTCTAAATTCTTTAGGATAGGGCAGTCGGGCCTATGGTCACCATGGCAATTGTGGACCAAATGTTTTAATGTATCTGCCATATCTTTCATTTTTTTTAATTTTAAATTGAGATCTTCTAGGTGTTTTTCGGCAAGTTGTTTCACTTGTTTGCTACTTCTGGATTTGTTTTTCCAAAGCCCTAATAAACTTTTAATGTCATCCAAAGAAAATCCAAGATCTCTTGAACGTTTGATAAACCGTACATAGTGTACGTCATCATCTGTATACAATCGATAACCATTATCATTTCTTCTTGTCTCTGGGATAAGACCAATACTTTCGTAATGACGGATGAGTTTGGATGAGACTCCAGATGATTTAGAAAGTTCACCAATATTCACAATTTTCCTCCTAAAATTTTTTTTTAAAAAATGAAAAAAAACGTAAAAAAAGAGAAATCGCCTATTGACCTTCCAACGATTGGAAGGTTTACACTGGGATTCATGATAACAAAGGAGTTAACATAAAACAATGAAAAATCTTATCAAAATCACTGTTTTTTCTGCGTTTCTCGCAATCCAACCTATTGCCGCGCATGGAGAACACAAACCGGGACCAAATGGAGGTGTGATCAGGATGCCTGGCGCTTTTCACACAGAAGTTTTGCCTTACCAGAATCTCGGTTTTAAAGTGTATCTTTTGGATATCAACTTTGAAAATCCGACTTCCAAAAATTCGAATGTCAGTGCTAGTATTGTGAATGCCGGCAAAGAAGTCAGGCTGAAGTGTACTGGTCACCCAGATCACTTTTACTGTGAATTACCAAAAGGGGTCACGCTAACAGAAGGAGAGTTACTTCTTTCTCCTGTTTGGAAAGGACAAAAAGGGGCAGAGGTAAAATACAAACTGCCATTAAATGAAATGAAAGAAGAGAAGAAGGAGCACCACCATGGTTAATTATGAAATAGAAGGAATGACTTGTAATCATTGTAAGATGACTGTAGAAAAAATTTTTGCTGAAAATGGCAAAAAAGCTACTGCTGATCTAGATTATGAAATTGTGTCAGTGAATGAAACTCTAAAAGAAGAGGAGTTGGAAAAACTCCGAAACCGTTTGAGTGAGGATGGTTATACCCTTGGAAACGTTAAATAAAACCACAGATCATACGTTAGACCTTTTTGGGATGACCTGTGCGAATTGTGCCCTTCGAATTGAGAAGGGCCTTTCCAAACTCCCAGGTCTATCGGAAGTAAGAGTCAATTTTGCTCGTGAATCGGTTTTCCTTCGAGCAGAAAAACAAATACCGGTTGATACACTCTTAAAAACAGTGGAGTCACTTGGTTACCAAGCAACGGAACATGATCCAAACAAACAATCAGAAACAGAAAAAAAACAGAAGGATCACATTCGGGTTTTAAAAATTCGATTTTTCCTTTCTACACTATTTTCACTTCCATTGTTTTATGGAATGGTGACACATTTCCAATTTTTATCCTTTTTACCTATGCCCCATATTTTAATGGACCGATGGGTGCAAATGGTCATCGCAACTCCAGTTCAATTTTTGATTGGGTTTCCTTTTTATCAATCTGCCTACCGTGCTCTTCGCAATGGAACAGCCAATATGGATGTACTTGTGGTGATTGGAACATCGGCTGCTTATGGATATAGTATCTTTGGAAAGGATTTATATTTTGAGACTTCAGCTGTCCTCATCACATTTATATTAGGTGGTAAGTGGATTGAGCACATGGCAAAAGGGAAAAGTAGTGATGGGATAAAAGCATTACTTTCACTTCGTCCGGAAACAGCTACAGTAAAATCGAATGGAGTTTGGACAGAAGTTCCCAATGAATACCTAAAACAAGGTGACTTGGTTCTTGTCAAAGCACTAGAAAGATTTCCTATGGATGGAATTGTTGCAGAAGGAGAAAGTTTTGCCGATGAATCCATGTTAACTGGTGAGAGTATGCCAGTTGAGAAAAAACTAGGAGATAAAATTCTCGGTGGAACAGTGAATGGGAACGGCTCACTCATTGTGAAAGCCATGAAGGTAGGGAATGATACCACTTTATCCCATATCATTAAATCGGTAGAGGAATCTCTAGGAACCAAAGCTCCGATCCAAAGGATTGCTGACCAGATATCAGCTTACTTTGTACCTGTTGTCATTGCCCTAAGTGTCCTAGACTTTATCGTTTGGTACTTTGTATTGGCCCCAGGTGAGATCACAAAGGCGATAGAAACGAGTATCGCCATCCTTGTCATTGCATGTCCTTGCGCACTTGGTCTTGCAACTCCGATCTCCCTCCTTGTCGGAACGGGAAGGGCTGCCAAACGAGGGGTACTCTTTCGTAGTGCAGAAGCGTTGGAATCAGTATCAAAGATCAATATGATCTTCTTTGATAAAACGGGAACTCTCACGGAAGGAAAACCTAAAGTAACAGGTGTTCTCGCCTCTGGAGTTTCGGAAGATCAAAAATCCTTAGTATTTGGACATGTGCTTGCAATGGAAGAAACTTCCGATCACCCTTTAGCAAAAGCCATTTTGGCCTTTGGAAAAGAGAAAGAATATCGATCTGGTGATCTTGGGATTGTAAAAACAATCACCTCTCCTGGTGGGGGAATCCAAACCGAATTAGAAGGCAATTTGTATTATGCCGGCAAACAATCGTTTGTTGAAGAGAAGGGGTTTTTGATTCCATCAGATATCAAAACTGGTGTCGAAGAGTGGAAGAGTGAAGGTGTGAGTTTGGTGTTTGTTGGAATCAAAGGGAATATCGATGGAATGATCGTTTTTCGAATCGAAGACCAAATCCGTGATTCCGCAAAACAAGCGATTGTTGACCTACGGTCCATTGGAGTAGAACCCGTCCTTCTAACGGGAGACAATCCGATCGCTGCAAGCAATGTCGCGAAACTTGTGGGCATCACTGCAGTGTATGCAAGTTTGTTACCCGAAGAAAAAGCAAAAATCATGAAACAACTGAAGGTTTCCAATATCCATAGTGCAATGGTGGGAGATGGGATCAATGATGCTCCTGCTCTTGCTTCTGCTGATGTCGGTATTGCGATGGGAACTGGATCAGACATTGCCATCAGTACTGCTGATGTTGTACTTGTGAATGGAGATATCCAAAGGATTGTGGATTTGATCAAAATCGGAAAGGATACGGTATTCAATATCCGCCAAAATTTTGGTTGGGCACTTGGATACAATTTACTCGGAATTCCGATAGCTGCTTCTGGTTTACTTGCTCCATGGGTGAGTGGTGCTGCAATGGCGTTTAGTTCTGTGTCCGTTGTCTTCAACGCACTTCGTATGAGTCGATGGAAATAGGAAAAAAAGGGTGAAACACTAGGAACCAATTCGTGGACATTCTATTTATAAAACCTCCTTCTGAATGGGAAACTTTTATCAAAGAGTTTTGGGTTTGGAGGGAGGTAAAATCAATCGAATTACCTTGGATTATACCGTCTTACGAATGTGAGATGGTTTTCCATTTGGGAGAACCGCCGATGGTAGAAACAGAATCGGGTGAAACCTTTTTATTGCCTAAATCCCATCTGGTTGGCCCACAAACAAGAAGGTGGCGTGTTCTCTCTCCTTCCCAGTTAAACTTAGTTTCCATCCGTTTTTATGTGGCATCTTTGTATGCACTCTTTTCCAAACAAGGTCTAAGTTTAAAAAATCAATTTCCGGAAATACCATATAACACAGGCTTGGAAAAAAATTTCCAAGGAGCAAAAATTGAGGAAACAGTTGTTATTCAATTTTTGTTGGAGTATTTAAAGAATTTTCCTGGAAAACAAACAGAAGTTCCGACTTATGTTCGATTTGCACTGATGGAACTAACCAATCCCAAAACCAGTATCAATTCGCTAACAAAAAAATTAGGCATCTCAAGAAAACAATTGGAACGAAAATTCCAGGAAGTGGTGGGACTCAATCCATCCGAATACCGATCTGTCCATCGTGTGTTATCACTTGTACGGAATCCCGAACATTACCAAACAAACAATCCAGATCTTCGTCTAACCGATATAGCCCAGAATTTTGAATATGCAGACCAGTCTCATTTCAATCATGATTTTAAACGAAATTCGGGAACGATCCCAAAAGATTGGTTTGCAGAATTTGAAAAAATGTCTCATTTTTACAAGCAAACAAACGAGGAAAAGTGATACGATATGGGTATGATCCAAAACATAATCGATTTCGCATTGAAATCAAAATCCAATATTCGGCTTCGCAGTTTGTGTTCTGCTATCACTCGGGGTGACAGAGATAGTTTTGATTTGTTGTTATCCGATGCAGAATTAAAAAAAATTTGTTTAACTGAGTCCGCTTTACTACTTGGGCTTGCAGTGGTTGAGGTGTCCGATCTCTATTTTTTAAAACGATTACTAGCAATTGGTCTGAATCCTGACGAGCCAGATAACATGGGTTTGTATCCAATTCATAAAGCAACAGAAACAGGGAATATCGAAGCAGTGGAAGTATTATTGTATGCAGGTGCAAATCCCAATGCCGCAGATCCGAGTGGTGTCACTGCCTTACACATTGCCAATAGTTTTGATGGGCTCGGTGAATTGTCTGACTTACTCATTCGAATGGGTGCCAATATTTACCAAAGAGACAAACTCGGAAAACGTTATCTGATGTAACGATTCGTTCTTGTCGTAAAACTAGGTGTCGAAATCTTTACGATTATGATAGGAACACCATTTACGAAACAGGCAACAAAACTCCTCCTTCTTGGTTCAGGAGAATTAGGAAAGGAGGTAGCAATTGAAGCCAATCGATTAGGTGTCCATGTCATCGCTGTGGATCGTTATCCTAACGCACCTGCAATGCTTGTGGCACAAGAGTCTCGTGTCATCAATATGCTTGATCCGAAAGAACTAGAAGCCACCATACGCGAGTTAAAGCCAAATTATGTTGTGCCTGAAATTGAAGCCATCCATACAGAAACCTTAGTCCGTTTAGAAACCGAGGGATTTAAGATCATTCCCAGTGCCAAAGCCGTCAACCTGACCATGAACCGTGAGGGAATTCGAAACTTTGTAGCAAAAGAATTAGGTTTAAAAACATCTGCTTATCTTTTTGCAGATACAGAAGAAGATTTTGCAAAAGCCATCCATTCGATTGGATTTCCTTGTGTGGTAAAACCCATCATGAGTTCTTCTGGGAAAGGACAGAGTCTCATCAAAAATGAATCAGACATCCACAAAGCATGGGAGTATGGCCAAACGGGGGGGCGCACTGGCAAAGGGAAAATGATCATTGAAGAGTTCATCCCTTTTGATTTTGAAATTACTTTACTCTCAATCCGTCATATTGGTGGCACAAGTTTTTTACCACCAATCGGGCATAGACAAGTAAACGGGGATTATGTGGAGTCTTGGATGCCCCAACCCATGTCAAACTTAGCATTAGAATCCGCAAAACAAATTGCTGAAAAAGTCACAACAGGACTTGGTGGTTTTGGAATTTTTGGTGTGGAACTTTTTGTCAAAGGGGACGAAGTGTACTTTAGTGAGGTTTCTCCAAGACCACATGATACAGGCCTTGTCACCCTCATCTCTCAAAATATTTCTGAATTTTCGTTACATGCGAGAGCACTTCTTGGTTTGCCAATCCCTGAACTCATATTCCAAACACCTGCTGCTAGTTCTGCGATCTTACTCGAAGGGGACACCAAGTCACCAGAATACGTGGGACTAAAGGAAGCTTTGTCGATTCCAGGAGTTGACATTCGTATCTTTGGAAAACCAGAAGTGATTGGTAAACGCCGAATGGGTGTTAGTTTGGCACTTGGTAAAACCATTGAGGAAGCAAAAGAAAAAGCAAATCGTGCAAGGGACTATATCCAATTAAAATCCTCTGAAGCGAAGTGATGATGGAACATCATCCTATCTTTGGATTTTGGTTTGTATCTGGTTCAATCTTGATTTGATACAAATCGGTATATGATCCAACTTTCATTGGATTGTTATTTGAGTGTTTCGTTTTGGTTGATGGTTTGGGTTTTGAAATTTGTCATTTTGTCTTCATAGATACTTTCTTCTCGGAAGGGGAGAAAGGCATTGTCGTAATGGATGGCGAGGTATTTGGAACTCGGACCAAAACCACGGATGAGTTCTGATTCAATTGCATCAAAATCATAAAACTCGATGGAATCCATGTACTGGCCATCATGGAGTAAGTTTAAAAAAATAACAAACTTCCCAGAATGTTTTAAAATCTTCAATGCAAACAGCATTTCTCTCAGTTTCAAAAGATACAAATAGGGACGTATGTTCCGTGCCATCACTAATTTTTGTTCCGCTTCACTTACGTCACGTAACGCCAAACGTAAAAAAGCCTTAGTTTGTGTTTTTTCTTTGTCTCTTGCTTTTCTGCCGAGTAACTCAAGTTCGCTTCGAACAAGTGTTATGTTTTTGGTAAGGATTTTATCATAAAGTAGGATGAGTTTGTATTGTGTGGAACGAACGGCAAGGTAAGCTTCTCCATAATTTCCTTGGATATGAAGGCTTTTGAAACGTAGGTATTCATCGACGATGTTTCGGTATTCTATTTTATCTTCCGCATCACCTAAATGGATGACACTGGAATCGAGGGAACGAACGAGGAGGTAGTTTTCTTCTGCACCAAAGGCCACTTGTAAGTTTCCATTGGAGTAGGATGAGTCCACTCCTAACAAACACAGGCCTCCTAGTAAACACAAAAGATAAGTTCGCACAGTACAGTTTCGGCCTTTTAGGTGCCCAAAAAAAGTTCATAATTTCTAACGTCAGTGTCTTAGTGATTATGTCAGAAATTTTTCACCAATTCCTTAAAAAACACATTTGATTCCATTTCTTTCTACTCGTCCTTTCGGATACTTTTTGCATCTTGGTTTTATCTCTACTCTCCCTTCGGAAATTATATGATCAAAATATCTGGCTTAAACAAACAATTCAATGGTAACGTTTTATTTGATGATTTACAATTCAGTGTGAATCGCGGGGAAAGGGTTGGACTTGTCGGTCGTAATGGACATGGAAAATCAACCCTTGTCCAAATCATCCAAGGGAAAACCGAACCCGATTCGGGAAACATCACCATTCCCAAAGGATACCGCATTGGCCACTTGGAACAACATTTAGTCTTCACCAAACCAACCGTACTCGAAGAATGTGCACTGGGTCTTCCAGAAGGGGATGAATACGAAACTTGGAAGGTGGAACGCATTTTATTTGGACTTGGGTTCTCCGAAAAAGACATGGAACGTAGCCCCGAAGAGTTTTCGGGTGGTTATCAAATCCGAATGAACTTGGCAAAACTTTTAGTGTCTGCACCCGATATGCTCATCTTAGATGAACCAAACAACTATTTGGACATTGTCACCATACGTTGGTTAGAGGAATTCCTTAAGGAGTGGGAAGGAGAGATCATTCTCATCACACATGATAGAAGTTTTATGGACAGTGTTGTGACCCATACAGTCGCCATCCACCGTACAAAGGCAATCAAAGTGCAGGGTGATACAGAAAAGTTATACACTCAAATCAACCAAGCCGAAGAAATTTATGAAAAAACTCGATTGAACGAAGCAAAAAAACGCAAACAAGAAGAGATGTTCATCGCTAAGTTTAAAGCAAAAGCAAGTTTTGCAAGTCGCACACAATCGCGTGTTAAAAAATTAGAAAAACAAGGTGAGATGAAGGCACTCGATACCATCGAAGATATGGAATTGTACTTTAACAGTGCCCCTTTTTCCGCCAACCAAATGTTAAGCGTTGAGGATGTTGCATTTTCTTATGATGGAAAATCTCCTTATTTGTTTGAAAATTTTTCCATCAGTGTTGGGCCTGAAGATCGAATTTGTATCATCGGAAAAAACGGAAAAGGAAAATCAACCCTTCTAAAATTGATAGCGGGTGAACTCACTCCTGTTTCAGGTAGTGTGAAAAAACACCCCATCTTAAAGGAAGGATATTTTGGGCAAACGAACAAACTGAATATGAACGAAAGTAATACGGTTGTCCAAGAAATTATGAGTGCTGATCCCAACTGTTCGGAAGGGAAAGCTCGTAATATTGCTGGTGGTTTGATGTTCTCGGAAGACCTTGCCTTAAAAAGAATCAAAGTGCTTTCCGGGGGTGAAAAGAGCCGAGTGTTACTTGGAAAAATCCTTGTGACTCCTTGCCACTTACTCTATTTAGATGAGCCCACAAACCACTTGGACATGCAATCTTGTGACTCCCTCATTGAGGCGATTGATAATTTTGATGGATCTGTGATTATGGTTACCCACAACGAAATGCACTTGCGCGCTGTGGCCACAAAACTCATTGTATTCGATGATGACCGAGTTTTTGTCTATGATGGTGGTTATGACGACTTCCTCAGTGACATTGGCTGGAAGGATGAAACCGTTTGAAACCAATCCTAACTGTAAAACAAGTTTCCAAGTCCTATGACAATGGATTCCAAGCACTCAAATCCGTGAATTGGGAAGTGGGTGAGGGAGAAATCCATGCCCTACTTGGACCGAATGGTGCCGGGAAAACCACTCTGATCAATTTGATCTGTGGCATTGTTTCACCTAGTGCCGGTGAGGTGAAAGTCGCTGGATACGATATCATCCAAGATTTCAAAAAAACAAGATCTCTCATTGGACTTGTCCCACAAGAACTCAGTGTCCATGCTTTTGAAACCGTATGGGCGAGTGTGAGTTTTACTCGTGGTTTGTATGGAAAACCAGCCAATCCTAAATACATCGAAGAAGTATTAAAATCACTTTCCCTTTGGGACAAAAAAGACCAAAGGATCATGACTTTATCTGGTGGGATGAAACGACGAGTTTTAATCGCCAAAGCATTGTCACACGAACCAAAAATTTTGTTTTTGGATGAACCAAGTGCCGGTGTGGATGTGGAACTACGAAAGGATATGTGGAAGATTGTAGAATCCCTTCGTAAAAATGGAGTTACCATCATCCTCACAACCCATTATATCGAAGAAGCAGAGTTAATTGCCGACCGTATCTCTGTGATCCGTAAGGGAGAAATTTTCCTCACCGAAAACAAAGACAAACTCATGAAACAATTGGGAACCAAACAATTGCGGATTGAATTGAAAAAGTCTGTAAAATCCATTCCAAAGTCTTTATCAAAGTACAAACTGGAACTCTCTGATAACAATACTGCATTTATTTTTACGTATGACCGTTCTGATGATAGCAGTGTGATGACCAAACTTTTGGATGATCTCAAAAAAGAAAAAATCCAATTCAGTGATTTGAGTACAAAACAAAGTAGCTTAGAAGAAATTTTTGTTCAATTATTACAGGAGACCGTATGAATTTCCATGCCATCCAAGCAATTTATCAATTTGAAATGGCTCGTACATTTCGTACGTTATTACAAAGTATAGCCTCTCCTGTATTATCCACATCTTTGTACTTCATTGTATTTGGTTCTGCGATTGGGTCTCGGATCCAAGAGATTGATGGAATCCATTATGGAAGTTTTATTGTACCAGGCCTTGTGATGTTGTCACTCCTGACAGAAAGTATCTCCAATGCATCCTTTGGGATTTATTTTCCCAAGTTCAATGGAACCATTTATGAAATCCTTTCGGCACCTGTGACGATGTGGGAAGTTGTGATTGGGTATGTGGGAGCTGCGGCAACTAAATCACTGATGCTCGGGATTCTTATGCTCATCACTGCTTCTTTTTTTGTTCCCATTCGCATTGACCATCCATTCCTGATGGTATTTTTTCTCCTCTTAACCTGCATTAGTTTTAGTTTGTTTGGGTTTGTGATTGGGATTTGGGCTGACAGTTTCGAAAAATTACAAATGATTCCGATGCTTGTCATCACTCCTCTTGTATTTCTCGGTGGGAGTTTTTATTCCATCCAAATGTTACCCAGTTTTTGGCAAAAAATCAGTATGTTTAACCCCGTATTGTATTTGGTGAGTGGGTTTCGTTATAGTTTTTTTGAACGAGCGGATGTTGCTTTGTCCGTGAGTATTGGGATGATCCTTGTGTTCCTTTCTGTTTGTTTGGCAGTCACATGGCTTATCTTTCGTACTGGGTACAAAATCAAAAATTAAGTACCCTAGATTTTTCGATTCTTTATTTCTCTTCCCCTTAGGAACCCAACCAACTATTTGGTGAGGATCCTAAGGTCTGCGACTAATCTCTGTATGTCGCCAGTCCCTTTGGCGCGGTAAATCCCACGAAGGTATTTGTTCCCATCAAATAAAAAAATATTTTCGGTATGAACAAATTCGTATTTGTTTTTTTCTACAGAAAATCCTTCTACCTCTGCCCCACATGTGGTTTTGGCAAAGGATTCAATGGCCAAAAGTTCCCCTGTATAAAAATTCCAGTTTGGATTTTGGATTTTGTAGAGAGTGCGGTACTTGGAAAGGACTGCGGGTGTGTCTTCCTTTGGATTGATGGAGATGGAACTAATTTCTAAGTCTTTGAATTCGGATAGTTGTGGTTCGATTTGGATGATATTTTTTGTGATCATCGGACAAATCCCACGACAGGTTGCATAAAAGAAGACAACCAAACTGATTTTAGGCGAATGTTCTCTGAGCTGAATTTGGTTTCCCAAATGGTTTGTGAGTTTGAATCCTTCGGGGATTTGGTGTAATCCAGGTGATTCGTTTGGAACTTTTGTCCAAATCGGATCGAAGTCTTTTCCTGAAAAATAGGGCAAAGAATCCGTTTCGGGATAAGACTGGTTTTCCTTACACGTTCCCAAAACAAACGAACTCACCAAACAGAAAAGAAAGATTGAAGTGGTTTTGGAAACAATATTCCCAAAGAAGTAATTTGGTTTCATCAGATTCGGACCTGGTTTTGTTTCATTCATTTGCAAAAAGGGTAACTCCCCTTGAATCGACTCATCAAAGTTTGGTGGTTGTGTTAGGAGAGTTAATGCCAGTTTGGTTCACAGTCTCTTCTGGGATGGGATCACAGAGTTTACTGCCTGGACGGCCAAAACTTTCTCCTGATTCCAAAAACACTTGGTTCAAATAAATTTGTCCCCGTTTGTTCCATTTTTTCACCACCTTTGGTTTCCCAGAGGGGAAGAAGGTTTGGTAGGTTGCCATTTGTCCATTGTCAAAGTATTCAAAATGTTCCCCGATTGGGACTCCCATATCATACTCCGAAGATTGGCGGACCTTACCCGATGGGAAGTATAAGGTTTGGGTTCCATGTTTTTGCCCATACCGAATGTGCCGAGATTCGAGTAACACACCAGAAAAGGATTTTACCGTATAACTTCCGTGAGGTACACCTTTGTAAAATTCGGTTTCATAGGTTTCAGCAAGTACGGCATTTTCGGCCACGTAAAACCCATTGAATGGTTTTCCTTTGTACAAAAGGAAATGGTTTTGGTCTTCCGAAAGGTCTTTGTCCCCTTGTTGTATTGTTACTTTGCCACAAGACAAATTAAGGAAAAACAAAAGTGAAACAAAGACAAATCGAATTGGGAACAACAAGGCCTTGTTAGTTGGAAACCGTTCCTGGAGTTCCATGAAAATAAGAACCAATTAGGGTTGGAATAGTAGCTGTTGGATCAGAGGTGTAATGGTAATGGTAAGTTGGCGAAGAAAAATGTAATGTTGTAGATATATGACCGTGATTATTATCTAATCCAGATCCAATCGTAGGAGTTGTAGTTGAACTACCTGCGTCCGTACAATCTCTACCATATACTGCATAACCATCGATTAACATCCCAATTAGATTGGAATTGTTGTTCGAAACATTCAATGGCTGCGAATGGTGGTGGTAAACACCTGAATTTTGTGGGTGTCCATTGTATTGGTCAAAGGTTTGTGCTTCTGTCGAAAGTGTATCAGGGGCTGCTGCTGCATTATTAAAAATGGCAAGACCATTTACAGTGATCCCCACGGAAGCATACCCACTTTGGGTACCTGTTTTGTTCGTGAGTTTTTCAGAAGGAGAACTTGGGATGGTATACACCAAACACTGGGAGGAAATTTGGTTGGTCCCCGCGGCTTTTTGTCCACTCCCTAAGGCTTCATAACGTGGTGAAGTGGATCCAAAATAATAACTTTTGTTATTCGGGATATTTTGGGAACGGAATACATAATTAGTTCCGGAAACAGAACCTACTGCACATTTAAAATTGTTTCGGATCCATGCAGGTAAGTCTGCTGACATAGAAGAGGTCATACCAGTGATACAATCAGTATTGGTATCCAAAGTGGCAGTGGAGGCCACAACAGTGGTTCCTGTGTATGCTGAGTTGGCACAAATTCTAGAAGCTGCTGCAGCTAACAAGAGTAAGGTATCTTCATCAGAGTCTGATTTGGGTTTGCAGTTTGTGAGGAGAAGTACGAAGAGTACGAGAAGAGAGGTGGTCGCTAAAATTTGTTTCCTTTCCATAGACGCAGTAGCATGGAATGATTCTAGGTCTTGTCAAGGAATTTCCCTAATTGAAATTCCTTTCTTTCGAATATTGGAAAGTTGATGAGTCTTTGTACTAATAGATCTTCAACAGTTCGACTTCAAAGATAAGTGTGGAATCAGGGGGGATGTTTCCCACACGTTTGCTTCCATACCCAAGTTCTGGTGGGATGATGAGTTTTCGTTTGCCACCCACTCGCATGCCTTTGATTCCTTTGTCCCATCCCTTCACCACTTCCCCAGCACCTAAATTGAATTCAAAGGGACGGTTGCGGTCTCTGGAACTATCAAATTTGGTTCCGTTTTGCAATTTGCCTACATAATGAACAGTCACATAAGAGCCAGAAAATGCTTCATCCCCTTTACCAATGACAATGTCAATGATCTGGAAATCTTTTTCTGCGGACGCGATGGGGAGAACCAAAAGAAACAATATCGAAATCAAAAGGGAAAGGAATGGTTTCATATCTATCGAAAGGGTAAAGAAACGGCAGAACTTTGCCAATGAAAAAAACTAGCCTAAGGAACTTCTCAATTTTTAGTTGATACCATGTTTCATGAATTAGTCTTTTATTGCAAAGAATTGGAAGCTTTTATTTTCCGAAATCAAATCCAAGAATTCAAAGAAGGGGAACACGATAGTTTTTTTGCAGAAGAAATGTTAAAAACCATCCAAACGGAATCTTTAAAAATTCCATCATCGGAAAAACAAAAGTATCCAAATCTTCCTTGGGAAAAAATGGATACTATGTGGCAAAAGGATTTGGCAAGAGCCTACGATTACATCGACTTAAAGATGTTATACTATGTTTGCGCCTACGAAATTCCCAAATTCTCTAAAACAATCAAATTGGAAATTCGTTAAAAAATTAGGCAGCTGTCCTACCATTGTTTTTGATGATTTCAATGTTCTCTTCAAAACGAACTTTTTCAGCATAGGTTCGTTTTCCAGAAAATTCTACACCCACAAGCAAATCACCTGATTCTTCTTTATGAGACCAAGCAATTTTCCCAAAAAAACGAAATGGGGTTTGGAGTTTGAATACCAATTCTAATAAAATTCCTTTTTGTTTTGGAAGAGTTTCCACCAAACTGCTATTTGTGATCTTAAGTTTGAGACCAGTCGCAGATAAGTCGAGGACTGGAAATTTTTCCACAGTTGTCATTAGATTTGCATCTTTGATCCTTTCGATCATTTCTGCAATTTGTGTTTGGTAAAACTTTAAATCGTCTTCGGTGATGTTTTTGTCTTTGGTTTGTAAGAAATAATATCCAATAGGAATAATTTCTTCTAATTCGTTTTTGTACAAAATTGGTAATATGAGTTCCGATTTGATTTTTTTGTCACGAGCGGCAAACGCGAGTTTGTCGACATTCTCTTCGATATCATCTTCGTAATTTAAAAAACCTTCCGCGTCCATTCGGTAACTTTCTGGATTTGTTGCATCTTTGATGAACAAAATCTTTTGTGTTGATTTCACAACATCAAACTTACGTTCCATTCCCGATTTAAAAATGTCCATCATTCCAGCTTCACCAGAACGAACCATCATACGTTTGCGATAGTCTTCAAAGTTAACACGTACAAGTGTTGGGATATTAAACATATTTGCTTCGATGATGGTTTTGGAACTGACGATATTGGTTACATTGACCATTCCTTCTTCGGTGATGGTAAATCGAGGGTTTAACCTTTCTTTTTTAGCAATGAGTACTTTTTCGACCTTTAATTGGATTTTATGTGGGGCCAATTGTTTGACAAAGGTACAATGGAGTTCTAGATAACGAGCAAGTAACTTGGAAAGAACAACAGTAGATCCTTCACCAATAGGCCAAACTTCTGCCCATTGCACAATAATTTCTTCACCACCAGGCACTTCTTGTAAAACCGTCATGGTTTGCACCTGACCATTCCAATTGGCTTTCATTTCCTGATTCATTAAATAGTGTAAGATCACATGGTTTTTTTGTTCTTTGCCTGTGATTTGGTCCATTGGTCGCATAGCTAATTTCCAAGTTCTATTCTATAGTAACGGGAAATAAATTTCCCATCTATTGGAAAGTAAAGCCCATCCGCATCTCTTTGGCAAGAAAAAGGATTTTTTAAAGAAGGAGTAAGTGTTTTTTTTCAGTGAATTCATAACAGAAACGAATCCACGAAAAATGATTTTGTAAGTGGGAAAACTCGGGAAGGTACTGAGATAAAAATGATTCGCAACGTTTCTCGCGTTCATTTTGTTTTTTTTCCATGACAGTTGTTAGATCATAAATTGTTTTTTCGTATATGGCTTTGTCCATATAACCTGCAAGCATTGCCTGTTTTAAAAATTCATTTTTTTGTTTCCACTCACTTGGGGAAAGTACCGGGATTGATTGGATCTCCGTCCAAAACTCTTTGAGGGCTGTTTCAATCTTAGGGATTTCCTTCTTTATGCCTTCACATTTATAATACAAAGTACGAAGGTGGCTTTTGGCATTTTGTTCGATTTCCGCCAAAGTTTCTTCTTGGAAGGGTGGGAATAATTTAGGAAACGAGAATGTATACACAGGTCCTGAGTAGGGGACATACATTTCCAATTGGTAAAAGGAATGGGTAGACCATTGTAAGGTTCCCTTGACAGACAAACCTTCGACTTCGATTTCAATGGTACGAATTCCGAGCATACAAATCAATTGCCTTCGTAGCGATTTTTATTGTCCTCTTTCCATTTTTTTTGAATCCTTTTTGCAACCAAATCTGGGTGGGAAGACTCTGGTATGGAGAGACTTATGACTGACCAAAATCCAAACCAAACTCCCAAAATTCCCAAGGCAAAAGGGACAAAACGGGCCCTATTAGTGGAAGGTGGTGGGATGAAGGGAGCCTTTTCGGGTGGCGTACTTTATGCTTGGAACCGGTTCCTTAGGCCAAATTACTTTGATTTGGTGGTGGGTGTCTCATCTGGGGCTTGTGCTGCGGCCTATTACGTGTCGATGCCGAAAGTTGAGCCTGTAAAAAGTGAAAAAGCACTTGGGGTTTGGTACAGAGATCTCTCTGGCAGTAAACTCATTTCCTACTTTCACCCATTCCAAGGGAAAACATTCTTAAACCAAGAATACCTAATTGATTTTATCTTTCGTAAAAAAGTTCGTTTGGAATCCGAAACGTTGGATTCGAAAAAATTGCCTCATTTTGTCATTGCCGTTAGTAATTTACACACACATTCCATCGAATACATCAAAGCAACATCCAGTAATGTTTTTGATTTATTAAAAGCAGCAACCTCTTTGCCTATCGCTACTAGAGGAAAACACATGTTAAATGGGAAATTGTATTCGGATGCAGCCATCCTCAATCCACTCCCCATCCAAGATATCATTGAAGCTGGTTACAAAGAAATTGTTGTGATTATGAATTCACCAATTCGGCATATATCAGGGCCACTCACTCGCCTAACAAGTTTACTCGCTTTCCCAAAACACAGAACCATCCGAAGGATGATGCGTAAACTCCACCATTTTCATTTTAATTTAGCGAGAGAGATTGTGGTAAAACCTCCAAGAGGAGTAAAGATCATTACAGTTGCTCCTGACGAACCACTCCCAGTTAAACTCACAACCACCATTCGCACAAAATTGTATAAAACGGCTTTACTCGGTGTCAAAAAAGGCGAAGAAGCGATTCAGTTCATTCTCAAACGTAAGAAAAAACAAAATAAATAACTTTCTTAGTTGTTGGGTGGTTCCGTTAAGTCAGTTAAAAAGAATCCACCATATGGTTTGTTGAAGGCGTGGATAAACTCACCACCAACATGCCATTTCCCATTTCGATATAAACTTGAATATACCGTGTTATCAGGGTTTGGTGCCCAGTTAACGATTGTGTTGGATTTTGATTGGTATGCTCCTGCAAAATTGGAAGTTGTTGAACCATTGAGTCCCGTAAACGATCCTCCTACAAAAAATTTCCCATCCGCACCAGGTGTGATAGTATTCACAAAACCATTTGCATAAATGGGAGATGGGTTTACGTAGGATTGTGTGCCTAAGTCAAAAATTGCAATGTTTGGAAAACTCCCAATCCCTGAAATGGATGTGAAGATTCCGCCTAAATAAATTTTTCCCTCATATAGGCTTTGTGTTGTCACATCACTCGATGGATAATTGCTTGTGGATGGTAAGGATATGGCTGTACCATTCACTAAATCAACGGCACGGTAATTGCTGATGGTATTGTTACCATTTAACGTTGTATAAAGCCCTCCTAAAAATAGAGCATCACCGATTACAAGCATGGAGGTGGCACTATTGGATCCTATGTTTGGGTTCCAATTGGTGAGTTGGAATGTTTCAGATGAAATGGCAGCAACACCATTTCGTGTTTGCCCAGACACAGTGGTCATCCCCGTTCCCCCAAAGAAAATCTGACCATTTGCACTTGTGATGGTTCGGATTTCAAGTGATGGGTCTGTGATTTGTAAGTTTGTTGGATTTAATTCGTAAGTGGGTAAATTGAGAATTGCAAATCCTCTCCTCGCAATGCCATTGATGGTTTCAAAACTTCCACCAAGAAAGAGGTGATTGTCTTTTACATGAATGGATTTAATGGGATAATCGAATTGGGGAGTACCATCAATGGGAGCACCAGACGCTTCATCGATGACAACAAAATTTCTTTTTGTTTGGACATTCACGGATGATTTAGCGTATGTTAGGGCCACTGCCCCCCCAAACGGTATCAAAGCACCACCAGGATTTGTGACAGGTTCTTCCAGGGAAGGATTCCAATTGGTGAGAGTACCACTGGGTAGATCAAAACCAGCTGCATAATTTCGGGGAACACCTTTCACATCTGTAAATTGACCAAGGGCATACAATTGGTTCCCGATGATTTGTAAGGTAGATACAGATTGGTTCAGACCAAACGTATTACTCGTGGCAGTTCCTGATTGGTTATCCACTGCAACAAGACCGTTTGTTGTCGTCGCTCCTGTAACAGAAGTAAACGATCCACCTAGATACACTTGATTTTCATATTGTTGGATGGATTCAACAGTGGCATTGGGATTTGGGTTCCATGGCGCCAAGGTCCCATCAGGATAAAAGGCTACCGCGTTATTTCTAGGTGTCGTAAAACTCCCACCCACATACAGAATTGGGCTTCCTTGGATATCCGTACCCAAATACAATTCGTAAGCGGATCCAGAAGCAGAGAGTTGGCTTGTAAAACTAGAATCGATACTCCCAGTGGATGCAGATAGTTTCACAATTCCAAATTTGGAGAGTGAATTGACCGTCTGGAAACTACCTCCCACAAATAGGGAAGAACCAAAGGATGTAATCGCATAAACGAAGTTATCGATAGTCCCTGCGTTAAACCCAGTATTCAATTGACCAGTATATCGATTTAGAGAAGCAAGATTACTTTGAGTGCCGGATCCCCAAGAGCCAAAAAAACCACCTACATACAAATTATCACCTAGTAAGTGTAAGGCGTAAACAGTACGCGAAGGATCGGAGACTGGATTAAAATTTGGATCCAATTGGCAACCGGGTAAGATATGGGCCACTTGGCTTCTAACAAACCCTTGGACATGGGTGAATTCCCCTCCAATGTAAAATCCACCACTACCATCAGATACGGCAGTGTAGGTGGCTCCTTTCACTTTTAAAAACGGACAAAAACGGCTGGGGACGGCGGCTCCCGATTGTGGATGTAATACAGATACACTTCCTGTCGCAAGACCAACTAACGTAAAATCACCAGCAATCAAAAGATGATTCCGGTAGGATGTCATCGCATACAGTTTTGCAGGTGGACCAAACACCCCTCCATACAAACCAAACTCTTCGTAAAATGGAAAGGCAGGTAGGCAAGAGGGAGATTTATCACCGGTAGCAAATCTCATAAGGGATGCCTGAAAAAAAGATTTTGAATCTACATCACAAGTACTTTCTAAAGATGATGGTTTGCATAAAGTAAAGGATAGAGTGAATGAGAATAAAATCAAAAGCCGAAGGTACATTCGGAAAAATCGAACCATTCACTCCATTCTAAAAATGGTCTTTCCTTGTCGACTGTTTTGGAGAGGAATGATTTGTCGTGGGATCAATGACATTTTGTTTTTACGTTCCAACTAATGAGAAGTTGGTTCTCATTCTGTTAATGTGGTTCTGACAATACCTCCATTCAATTCACGAAGAGCCACACTAAAGATTCCAGCTAAGTAATACTTCCCATTTTTGAACATTGATGAGTAAACAACATTCGTGATACCTGCATTCCATTGGTACATCGAATTGGTATAGGTTTGGTAGACTCCAAAAGTATTGAATTTAGTATCTCCATTGATGTTTGCGAAGGATCCACCATAAAAAACATTCCCATCTGGATAGGTCGTTACATAATTTACCATATTTTCTGCTGAAACTGGATTTGGTTGCAGATATGTTTTCGAACTAAGGTCGTATACAGCGGCGTTATTAAACGAACCCACCCCTGTGACAGAGGAAAAAAAGCCGCCAATATAAATTTTGGAATTCGCATAAGCGAGGCTGTACACAAGACCACCTGGTAAAGTAGAAGAACTTGGAATATCCAATCTTAATCCATTCAGTTTGTCGACTGCTTGCAAATTTTGGTAACCACCAACTCCATTGATTTGGGTAAAACTTCCTCCAATGAAAACAATATCGTTCACAACGAGGATACTTTCTCCGCTACTGCCACCACCTAAATCTGGATTCCAAGAACTTAAGGAAAGGTCAGATAAGTTTAATGCAAACACTCCATTTCGTGTTTGGCCATTCACAGTACCCAAACTGATCCCACCAGCATATACTTTTGATTCATCACTTGTCATCGTTCGGATTTCTGGAGAACCCGACAGTACAATATTAGTAGAACTCACTTGGTAATGGGGTAAATCTAAAATGGCAAAGGAAGTTCTTGATTGGCCGCCAATATTTGTAAACGTTCCTCCAACAAATAAACGATTTCCATTTACATGTATGGATTTGATCGGGAAATCAAAGTTAGGTGTTCCATCAATTGGTGCTCCAGTGTATTCATCGATGACTGCAAAATGATTTCTATGCACAACGTTCACAGTCGAACGATCAAACGTAACAAACACAATCCCATTCCCAGCAGATAAAAAAGTAGATCCAGGGTTACTGATCACACCTTCAAAATTTGGATCAAATGGAGTCACGGTTTCATTTGTTAGATCGAGGGAAGCCATTGAAATTCTAGGGATTCCTTTTACAGTAGTAAACTGTCCACTGATGTACAATGTATTTTCAATGACTTGTAGACTTGCCACATATGCATCCAATGCATAATTGTTAGTGATGATCGTACCAGAATTCTGGTTCACGGAAGCCATATAAGAAGCAACAGTTCCACCATTTATCGTGGTGAACCCTCCACCCAAATAAATTTTGTCTTGGAATTGTTGGACAGAGTTCACTTGTGCATTTGGATTTGGGTTCCAATTTGTCAACGTGCCATCTGGTGTTACCGACAGAGCATAATTTCTGCTAGGTGCAGTGAAATCACCTACGATAAACAAATTGGGGCTACCTTGAGAATCAGTTCCGAAATGTAAATCAAGACAAGATCCAGTCGTAATCGATGGGTTAAACGATGTATCGACAGCACCATTGGCGAATGAAACTTTTGCGATTCCTCGTTTGGTGATTCCACCGATCTGTGAAAAACCACCACAAACATATAGAGAATTGAAGATCGTATCTAAATCAAAAACGATACTATCTATGTTTTGGACTGAAAACGATGTATCAATGTCACCAGTATAACGATTCAATCGAACTAGGTATTTTTGGGATGTGTCTCCCCAGGAAGTAAAGTCTCCTCCCACATACAAGTGTTCACCGTTCAATGATAAGGAATAGATGATACGAGAATCTGTGATATCTCTCGGGACTTTAAAGACACGATCGACTTGGCAACCAGGTAAAATATGAGCAACGCCGTACCGAGTTTCCCCTTGGACGGCATAAAATTCTCCACCGATATAAAATCCGCCACCTCCATCGGGGATGGCAATCGAGGTAGTACCAACAATTTTAAGATAACGACAATACCGGTTTGGCACTACTTTCCCATTTGATGTTTGCAAGAAGACAGCACTGCCCGTAGAAGGTCCCATTAACTGAAAATTTCCACCAATGATGATTTGGTCTTTGTAACTTGCCATCGCATTCACACCCACATCACCTGACGGAGCTTTGAAAACTCCCCACAGGTCTTGGAAATCGAAAGAGGGAAGGCAAGAAGGAGATCGATCTCCTGTGACAAAACGAATGAGGGAACCAAGTGCATAACCATTTGATTTTCCATCACAGGCATTTGACAGTTCAGGAGGTTTGCATTGGAAGAGCACAACACAGAACAAAACATAGGTTAGAATCTTAGATCGTGTCGTATTCATAAGGAGGATTTTACCAAACAGGAAATAAATTGTCGAGCGGTTTGTTCATTTCTAAATTTACTTTTTTAGTCTAATCGGTGTATGTATTGGATTTCCCTAATCTTGGTTAGTTTGTTCTTTTTTCTCTATTGGCTTTGGCCAAAAAGAAACAGAATGCAGAGAAGGAATGTTCTTCCATCGTACAATCTGTCCCCACCACAACCATTAAAACCATTCTCCAAGATGGTAGAAAGTGTAGTCTACTTCCAAGCGGGAGAATCTAAATTGGAACATCAGGAAATACTAAAACTCAAAGATTGGATGAGCCCTTATTTAAAACAATCGTTAGATTCAGTCCTTCTTGTGGGTTCAGCAGACACAACGGGCAATTTGGCAAAAAATCGAAAATTGGTAAAAGATAGGGTCCAGAACATCCGCCAAGTTTTGGTCTCTTTGGGAATTGATTCTCAGTTGATCCAAACCGAATCTTTGGAGCCGATTTTTGGGAGAACAGCGGAGGAAAGAAAATTGTTTCGGTCTGTTGGGATCAAACTCTCAATTTTGGATTAAGAGTGTAAATCAGAATCTCTCTTAAAGGATAAAGATGACAACCAAACACGATCTGAAACTTTTGTTCAAGAGATGATCCGAACAGAAATTCAAATTCGATTTAATGATATGGACCCGATGCGTAGGGTGAATAACGCAAGTTATTCGGCATATTTGGAATTGGCACGACTCGATTTTTGTAATCGGTACTTATCTGTTTCAACCTTAGAAGACATTCCCTTTGTCTTAGCGCGTGTGGAAATGGATTTGGTTTCGTCTGTTTTGCCAGGGGATTCCATTTACGTAAATACTTGGGTTTCTCAGATTGGCAATAGTTCTTGGGAATTTTCATATGAGATCAAAAACCAAAAAACAGATATTTTGTATGTAAAAGCCAAAACAGTCCAAGTGTATTTTGATTACAGGGAAAAGAAAAAATTACCGATTCCAAAAGAATTCCGAATGAGTTTGGAAAAGGAAATGATGTGATTCAAGGACTACCTTACCAATTGGAATTGTGATATAAAATTTCAATCAAATGACTTGCAAGAAAGAAAGATAGATCACATTCCAAATCAAAGGTTTGAGACAAGTTACATTTTACTCATTTCAAAACAATTCTTTGGAATCAAAATGTTTCCACTCCCAATGGTAGGCAGACTTATCTCCAAACTGAATGCATTCCTCCAACCAATTTGATTCTACTTCTGGATTGAGAGTCTCATAGGTTTCGATAATGGTTCGGATGAGTTCTTTGTATTCGGGTACAATTTCCGGTAAAAGAGGATCTGTTTCTCTGTTTAGAAGGCGGACCACCGATTGTAAAAGGGCAAAATAGATCCCTTTTTTTAAGAGTTCCGGTAATTCTTTTGGCAAAGGAACAAGGGCTTCTAGTTTTTGGAAATGAGGGATTAGTTTTGGAACCTGGACCAACAAATGGCTTGGCAAAAGGTTTTGGATTTTTGTAAGATACACTTCATTCTCTTCATTCGCCATGACACCATCTCCACTTCCCATCCAATCTCAAATCAAGTCCCTTTGTGAAAAAGAAGGATTTTCCTTTGTAGGATTCACAAAAGCGGAAATCCCAGAAAAAGACCTAGAGTATTTGGACCATTGGATTTCAGAAAAAAAACACGGGAATATGGACTGGTTTGCCAAAGACCATGCTCTATCCATTCGCAATCGATTTGAGAATTTGGGTTTTAAACCCACATCGGCCATTTGTTTGGGATTTGTCTACCGATCGAGTGAAGGGGAAAACCTTTTAGCTCATATGAAAAGGAAGGTATCTCGTTATGCTCTTGGCACCGATTACCATATTGTACTAAGAAAAAAAGGAAACCAAATCCTAAAAGAACTAAAAGCACTGTATCCACAAAATCATTTCCGCCAATCTGTAGATAGTTTGCCCATCGCCGAAAAAATTCTCACAAGGGAATCAAGGATCGTATGGCAAGGGAAACATACAAACCTCATCCATCCAAAATTAGGTTCTTATTTTTTTCTATCCATCATACTCACTGATTTAGAGTTAGGTGAAACAAATCTAGAGGAAACCACAACAGACCATTGTGGGAGTTGCAGGCGTTGTTTGGATGTATGCCCAACAAATGCTTTGGAACCATACGAGCTCGATGCATCCAAATGTATTTCGTATCTCACCATTGAAGATAGAACTCATACAGAGGTTACTGATTCTTTTTTAAAATGGGATAAAAAGGGTTGGGTTTATGGTTGTGACCTTTGCCAAGAAGTTTGCCCTTGGAACGAAGGGATCGCCAAACGAAACCAGGTGGAAACACTCGAACCGAGTTTTTTGCCCAGGGAATTTTGGAAGGATAGATCCTTCCAAGAGAAACAGAAGTTATCGGAAGAAGAATTCCAAACTTACTTCCAAGATTCACCAATCGAACGAATTGGACTTTCCATTTGGAACCGTAACCAATCCACTTAAAACAAATTTCGTAAGGATTCTGTCGCTAGTTTTGGGTCCTTTGCAGAACAAATGGCACTCACAACCGCGAGCGAATTGGCACCTGCTTGGATCACATCTTTTGCATTGTCTAAATGGATCCCACCAATGGCTACAATCGGGAGTGTCGTTCTTTCTCGAAGCCATTGAACGCCTGCTAGGCCCCATGCAGGTTTTGTATTGGTTTTGGTTTTTGTATCGAATACGGGTGAAACTGCCAGATAATCGAGAGTCAGATTTGGATTTTCTTTTTGTAAATTTCCCCAATCTTCTTTTGTTTCAATGGAAAGCCCAATGATGGCTTTGTCACCAAGGAGTTTTCTTGCTACAAACCAAGGAAGATCTGTTTGGCCAAGGTGGACCCCATCAGCTCCCGATGCCAAACAAAGATCCACTCGGTCATTGATGAGGAGGGGAACTTTGAAAGGGCTTAGGATTTTTTTTAGGTGGATGGCAAGTTCTAAAAATTCACGGGAAGAGGTTTCTTTTTCCCTCAGTTGGACAAGGGAAACTCCACCATTTGCAGACAAACGAACGACATCTTCTAAACGATGGTGGATGCAAAGGGGTCTGTCTGTCACCAGATAAACCCCTTGGATTTTATTTTGCATTTAACTTTTGTTTAATGGTGTCTGCATTCAGTTCATAAAGTGCATCAAGGAATGCCACTTGGAAACTGCCTGGGCTGGAAGTTTTGGTTTTGGCCATTTCACCAGCAATTCCCATCACTGCCATCGCTGAGGTTGCTGCACGGAATTGGTCTTTTTGAACCGCGGCAAAAGCTCCACAAAGGGCAGAGGCCGTACACCCAAGGCCTGTTACCTTTGTCATCAGTGCATCACCATTGGAGATTTGGGCTTGGTTTGTGCCTTTTAAGATATAATCAGTAGCACCAGAGATTACAACCACACCACCAGTGACATTGGATAAGGACTTACCTGTGTCCACTGCTGATTCAGAGGAATCAGTTGCATCCACACCTTTTGTTTTTCCAGATGAAGAAAGCGTAGATAAGATTTCTGATGCATTCCCTCTAATAATACTTGGGTTACCAGAATCTAAGATCCTTCTGATTGCCGCATTGCGGATGTTACTTGCTCCTGCACCAACAGGATCTAAGACCAAAGGTTTTCCTAAGGAGACAGCTTTTTTAGCTGCTTTTTCCATACTTTGGATCCAAGGTTCTGATAAGGTTCCAATATTGATGACAGTTGCCGAACAGATTGTAACCATTTCTTCCACTTCTTCAATGGCATGAGCCATAATGGGAGAGGCACCAATGGCAAGAAGTGCATTGGCAGTGTTATTCATCACAACGTAGTTGGTAATATTATGAACTAAAGGGACTGTCGAACGTAAGAGTTCTAAATCTTCGATTGTATTTTTTAAAATGTTTTCGGACATACGGAGGTTTCCTAGGAAAACCTAGGCAATCTTCGTTATAGCGTCTTCTACTTTTTTGATTAAATCCGATTCCGACCAAGGTTTGTTTAAAAAACTATGGAGATCCACTTCCCCTTTTAATTGGTTGAGGGAATGTTCGTCGATATGTCCGGAAATAATTATTTTTTTGATTTTGGGGTAGGTTTTATGTACTTCCCGTAAGAACTCATCACCACGTTGGTTGGGCATAAGCCAATCAGAAATGATGATGAGGATGTTGATGCCTTCATCTGCTAATTCTTCAATGATGGACCATGCCTCTTCTGTATTCTGGGCAGTCTCATAACGATACTCGTTCCCAAAATGTTTTTTCAGCTGAGATTTCAAACTCATCAATATGATTTGTTCGTCATCGACGAAGAGGATGGCACGGTTCATGGAAATTATTTTCCGTCGTGTGGGCACTCAACCAATTTGTCATGGCCAGGGCAGGAACGTTTTTCTTTTCCTGGGCAAATGGCAAATACGGATGTTGCAAAGAATAAAATGGATACTAAACTCACTGTTAATTTCATACGAAATCCTCTCTCTCGATTAGACGACAATTGGTTGGGGAATGCAAGAACGTTTTCTTCAGACTTTGGTTAGAATTTCATACCCTTTGTCTGTGACAAGGATGGTATGTTCAAACTGCGCTGATAATTTGCCGTCTTTGGTGCGGACCGTCCATTTGTCAGAACGATCAAAATTCACTTCCCAAGTTCCCAAATTGACCATCGGTTCCACAGTAAAAATCATACCTGTTTCCATTTTGGCTAATTTTCGGGGAGAACGAAAGTGGGGCACTTGTGGTTCTTCATGGAAATTTCGTCCCACACCATGTCCCATCAGATCACGGACAATCCCATACCCCATTGGGGTTAAAAAATCATCAATGGCGTTCCCGATATCATCAATTCGGTTTCCCGGTTTGATTTGTTCGATTCCAATCCACATGGCTTTTTCAGTGTCGGCTACCAGTTTTTCGGCTTCGGGAGTGGTTTTTCCACCCACAATAAAGGTTTTGGAAGTGTCTCCGATGTAACCATCCACAATGGGAGAAACATCTAAATTCACAATGTCACCATCTAACAAAACATCTTCTTTTTTGGGAATCCCATGGCAGACCACTTGGTTGATGGAAGTACAAATGGATTTTGGGAATCCTTTGTAACCGAGTGGGGCAGAGCGGTGGCCGTTCTTTTTGGTATAAGCTTCCGCTATATCGTTCAGTTCCAATGTGGAGACACCCGATTTCACAAAGGGTTCCAAATAAACGAGGAGTTCGGCGGCAAATTTACCCGCCTTCCTCATCTTTTCAATTTCTGATTTGTTTTTGATATAAATCACGGATTAGAAATCAGTCGACCGAACCGTTGTTCTTTTGTTGGCAGAAGTTCTTTCGAGAGCTTTGTCGATCAAACGGTAAATTTCTTCGTTGATACCGTCAATGGCATCCCCGGAAGTCATAAATCCCTTACTTTTGATGTAAGCTTTCACTTTAGAAGTGACAATAAGGGATTCTTTCGACGTTGTTTCTGTTTGTTCTTCGGACATGGATACCTCGGTTATTTCTTTCTAACTCCGAGGATGGTATCCACGAGGGATTTTTCAATATTTAATTTTTCACTAATTGCCTCGGAAGACCACTGGTAGTTGTCGTGGAGGCTTTGGATTGTGGCTCTTTTTCGCTCGACCAAGGGATTTCCCGAATTTTTTCGGTCCATTTTGGGGGAGGCGGAAGGGTTTTGCATCGCTCCTTGCACAATGTCCAAAAATTGGGAGAGTTTTTCGAAGGTTTCGTCTGCTTCCCCGAGGAGAGATTCCAAATCGTCCTTCGTGTCCTTTGTGGAATCCCTCAGGTCTTCCAAACGTTTTTGTAAGGTGAGGATTTGGCGGTGGCGGTCCGATAGGTCACCTAGCAGTTCTTCGATTTTGTCAAATTTGCGTTCGACGGAATCAATTTGTGCTTCTCGTTCCACAAGGAAGGAAGTGCGGTTTTCTGCTTGGCGGATGGTTTCTGTGAGTTCTTTTTCTCTCGCTTCCACCACATCGATTTCGCGGTCGAGGATGTCGAGGCGAGCTTGCAACTCCCGTGCATTGTGTTTTTGGCCTTCCAAGTTTTCCACCAAATGGAAAACGGAATCTTGTGACTCCTGGAGTGAGGACAAAAAGGATTCGATTTTGGCTTGTTCTTTTGTAAGATTTGTCACACGAGATTCAATCGATGTAATCTCTGTTAGGCTCTGTTCAAACCCTTCCATGGTTTCGGAAACATGGACCAAGTTGGAAGCAAGGATTTGGATTTGTTTGTCGATGTCTTCCGATTGGAATTGTGCTTCTCTCAGTGCCTCAAGTTCGTTTGCAATTTGAGTGCGCATTTCGCTGAATTCAGAGATGGCCGATTGGACAAGTTCCAAATCAGGTTTTCCTTTTTCGAGAGAACGTAAGGCTTCTGAAATTTCTTCCACAGCCTTGTTTGATTCGTCTGCAATTTGTTTGGCGGACGCAAATAAATCAGAGTGTTCTTTGACAGTTTCGAGTTCACTCGATAAAGTTAAGATTTCATCTTTGAGAGATTCCAATTCGTTTTGGAAACCAGACAAGGTTTCTTCTTTGGTTTCGTTGAGAGATTCCAAACCATTTTGGATTTCAAATTTGAGATCATGAAAACGGTTCAGGCTGTCCTTTAAGAAGTCTTGGCTTTCTTTTGCAATTTCTTTGAACGATTTTTCGTAATCTCTTTGGTAGGTCTCAATTTGTTTTTTCGATTCGTCTTTGGAACGTTTGATGCTTTCTTCTAAGTTGCGACGAACTGTATTTAGGTGGTTCGAAATTTTTTCTTCTAATTGACCGAGTTGGACATTCCCTTTGTCGAGGAGTTTTGTGAGTTGGTGTGAGATTTTGGAATCGATGGTTTCGTTCAAACGATCCATTTTCTCTTCTTGAAGATTGAAAAAGGATTCCCCAGATTCTTCCAAGTGTTTGAGGATACGTTCGACTTCACTACGAGCCAGTTTTGATTCTTCTTCCAATCGCGAGATACTCTCTTTGGTTTTGGATTCGGCCACAAGTTCCAAGTTAGATTTTGCTTTTTGGAACTGGTTTTGGAATTCACCAAGTAAGTCTGCGCCTTCCACATGGATTTCTTTAAGGCGGTCTTGGAGTTTTTCGATGCTATAATTTTGGTCTTCGCGGATCCTACTGAGTTCTTCTTCCCATTTACTCACAAATTGTTCTAAATTCGCATTGGCGATGCGGATTTTTTCTGTAACAATGGTTTCGGATTCTTTGGCTTTTTCTTCTGCCGTTTCTAAGATTTCGTGAGCGGATTCGCGTAACGCTGACTTCAATTCTTCTACGTATTCATCCACATCTTTGGTTTGAGTCGTGATGGTTTCATTCAGCTCTTTCACTTGGGATTGGATGGAGCTTAAGTCTGATTCCATTTCGTGTTTTTGGATTTTGAAATCAGAATGCATTCTTTCTTCGAGTTCTTTTTTCAAATCAAAAAGGGAGGATTTGATCACCATCTCTTGGCCAGAACGAACAGTTTCTAATTCGCGATCAAATTCTTTTAACTCTTGTAATGCGCTTTTTTTGAGAGTATTTGCTTCTTCTCTAAGTTCTTCTGAAATGCGGTGGAATTCTTCTGAGAAAGCTTCGATCTCTCGGATGAGTTCTTGTTTGCGGATGTCTGCTTGTCGGAGGAGTTTGTTCTCTGCTTCTAAGTATTTCTCTTGGAATTGGATGATGGTTTGGTTGATTCCATCCGCTTGCCTTCTCGTTTCATTGATGATGTCATCTCGTTTGGAAAGTGTTTCCAAAGAGAGGTCTTCAATTTCTCGTTTGATCGCATCCGTTTCTTGGCTTAGACCTTTCATAAATGAATCTTTGGTATGGCTTACTTGGTCTACGATGGAATCAAATCGTTCTTGGATTTTTTTCTCAAGCAGTGATACTTTTTCTTCTACTTTCGAAGATGCTCTTTGGTATTTTTCTTCTAACCTTTCATCAAACTTATCTACTTTGTCAGAAAGTAATGACGATGTGTCTTCAAACTTCGTGAGCCGAACATCTAAGTCACCTTGTGCATACTTCATCGATTCGAGGAGTAAATCCATTTCTTTTCTGGCATGGTCAAGACGGCCCGCCGTTTCATTCACCATCACATCGGCATGGGTTAATAATTTTTCTCTGGCGGTCTCTGCAATTTTAGAAAGGGAATTGTCTAAGAAATCTGATTTGGTTTCGAGTAGGCTTTCGAGTTCCACCATCTTTTGAGCAACGGATTGTAAAATTTCATCACTACGTAAGTTCAATTTGTTTTGGAAGGTATCGAGCATCGAAATGGATTCGTTATGAAGTGCTTCCATATCTTCTGATACTTCGCGTAACTCACGTTTGTGGGTATTGATTTGAGAAAGTCCTTCTTCCATGTATTGTTTTTCACGGCGGACTTGGTTACTCAAATCTTGGATTTGTTCCATTTCGCCCGAGAGAGAAGAGAGGTAGTCTTTACTCGCTCTGATTTTTTCGAAGAGGTCTCTCGATTCGGCACTTAAATGTTGGATGTCTTCTGCTACTTTACGCGATTGTTTGACAAGGATGTCCAAATCAATCCCTGCATCCTTGACCATTTGGATCTTTTGGAGGGCGACACCTTGCATTTCTTCCGTGAGTTTGGAGGCATACCTCTTTAATTGGGACAGTTTGGTATTGGATTTGTCCAAACGACGGAGTCCGATGGTCACGGCTACACTCGCCAAAAAAGGCAATAAAAAGACTTCTAATCCCATTTTCTCAAAGATCCAATAATAGTATTATGTCGCATGAAGATGGTTGAAGGAAACCAGTCTCGGATTTTTTTCGCAAGCCTTTTTTAATTTAGGGAGAATTCGCTGATTTGGTGCCAAAAACGGGCGAAAATTTTCGCTTCTTCCTCTTCCAATTGCGCAAGCCTTTCGGAAGCATTCGGGTCCAAACGGAACATTTCTGCACTCATCTCGGACAAATGGCCTTCTTCTTCTAGGATGAGGTTGGTTAGGCGGATGGGAGAACCATTCTGGTTCAGAATTTCATCATACGCAGTGTAGATGACCATTGCTCTTTTTTCAATCACGGTTGTGGTGTACAAGTAGGCAAGGTAAGTGAAGGTTTTTTCCTCTGGGAAAACTTTCCTTAGATTCCTGCGGACTAAGGTGTCTAGTTTTGCGAAATAAATTCTTGCGGCAGTCCCCCGAACCAGTGAGGAGTTTTGGTACCCAGACCGGAACTCTGGTTGGATCGTCCTTGCGGCTTTTTTGAAAAAGAGGGCATGCCTTGCTTCTTCCGTGGCATGGCGTAAAATCATTTCAGAGGTATCTTCACTCGATTGTGTGAGAAGGATTTTGCGGGACCCAATGTGTTCGAGAAGGGAGAGTGTGTTTAGCCAAAGAGCATGGTTTGTCTCATTTGAGATGATGGCTTGTAAAACTTGCGGAATCGAATCGTTTTTTGTCTCTGTCGCTTGGCCCATACATCCAAGTTGGAAAACCAGGGATTCTCTGCTAGCCTTTCTTTAGAGGAATGGTGAGTTGGGCAATGGTTTCGCCGTCTTCATGGTAGATGCGGAACTGGTCCGTGGGAAGGCCCTCCCCTTTGAGTAGGATGATACAAAGAGCGATACCAATTCCTTCCCCTTCGGAATTATCACCCCGTTCGATGTAGTATTCCATGATATCGTTGTAGTTCTGTGCATGCAAAAGAGAGTTTCTGATTTTTTGCATTTCCCCTCGCACTAACATTGAATTGTTACGGATATCAAATTTGATTTGGGTATCGTTATGTTCAATTTTGACATGGACATACAAATTTTTTTCACGAGCAAGAGGTTCAAACGTATTCCCTCTGCCTGATAGGATGAGGCTTTTGTACATTCGAACACCTAATTCGTAGTCGGCGGGAGATTGAATGTCTAACAAGTTCTCTTGGAAAAATAATCGTTTGAAATTGGCTTTGAATCCATTGAGGATCAAATCTTTGACAATGGTAAAAAGAATGGCAGATAGGTTTTCAATTTTGTATTTATTTGTTAACGAATCGAGTAATTGCACTAAATTTTCATCTAAATTTTTGGAAGCTCCATAGGCTGAAAATTCCAAAGGACTAGGTGTTTTTAACCAGTCCTCAATTTGAGATGGCAACATTCGTTCCATTAAAAAATATACTGACTCGGGAATAGTGGATTTGATTTGGACTTTTCATCTACTAACATAGATTGTAACTCATCCCTTAGACGTTCCGTAATGTTATCTATTGTTTTCTTTTTGTCTTCCTTATAAGAACCAAGATAGTCATTGATCTTAAATGGTTTCCCTAACCTAACGATTGCTTTGTGAGGCCTGGATTTGGTTTCACCCAAAATTTCGTTTTCATAACGGTACAAAAATTCATACAGACGTTCAGGGCTTGGTAATTCTTTGATATAAGCAGTTTGGATGGAGATAAAATCGTAAGCTTTTGTGGCGGCATTCCTTGCCCACCTTGCCATTTCCAAACTAGGAAGTTCTCCATTGGGGTCAGGCATTCCGACAGAAACCATTTCGAGTACACTGAGTATCTTCCTAAGTTTTTCGATCGCATTGGCATCGCTGTCCCATTTTGGGATGTTCGCTTTTCTTGCGATATTATCTAACATAGCATGTCGCATCCGACCCAATCGGTAGTCAAAATCATCGGCTTTACTTTCGTCTACGGGCACACCGTATTCTTTTTCTTCCCGTTCCATCATTCGTTTCCCAACTGATAAAAATCGGTGGACAATGTCTTTTCCCGTTTTGGAAATTCCGAGTCTCTCTTCCATTCTCGTCAGACTTTGGTCGATGTCTCGTTGCATGGATTGGATTGAACTAGTCATCCGATATTTGATGAAAGTGGGGAGTACCCAGATGGTCGCATTTGGATCTTGTTTGAGTGCATCTTCCAGCCCCCAAATTCCCAGTTGGGCCACTCCTGGTTGGAAGGGGAGTAAGGTATCATTCATACCACTTGTCGGTTCCCCTTCTGGAAACAGTGCCAATTTGCCAGAGTTGTTTGCAAGGATGGATCTTGATGCTTTTAAGGATTCACGGTCAGGTGCTCCAGCTAACACAGAATAGGCTCCGATTGACTGGATAAAATCACCAACAAACCCATACCCCCATTCAAATACCTCCCTTGCTGCCATGTAATGAAAACGAGAACCCATAATGTTTGCAACATGGAAGGCCACACCTGGTTCTTTGGTTGTGGGATGGTTGGAAATGTAAACCAAACGTTCCTTTTGTAAGGATTTTAAAGTTTTTATGTCATTTTCAGAGATTTCAATCGAATCGATATTGTGAACCAATTTGTTGAGAAGAGGTAGTGTCAGATCGGTAAACCAAAGAGCAGGGAGATTGAACTTTGCAGGAATGAAGGATTTGATTGACATAGGACGAATGCTGACAGCTTAATCAAAGGAAGCAAGTACGATTTAACATGGCACTTATAGAAGAACTCAACCAACAAGGCAATTTTCTCTTCCGATGGCGCTCCTACATTCCAGGAGTCATTTTGTTCCTTTCCTTACTGTATCTACCGTATGTTCCTTATTTCCAAGGGAATTATATGTCCAATTTGTATTGGTTAACAGCTGCATTTGTAGTTAGTTTAGCAGGTCTTTTTGTAAGATGTTTTACCATTGGTTACACTCCCAAAAATACATCAGGGCGAAATACAAAACAACAAGTAGCAGATGTCGTCAACCAATCAGGGATTTACTCTCTTGTGAGACATCCCCTTTATGTGGGAAACTTTTTAATGTATTTGGGTCCTGTGCTCATCTTACGGGACTTTGCTTTTGCATTGGTTTACATCATGTTCTTTTACCTATATTACGAAAGGATTATCTTTGCTGAAGAATATTTCCTTCGTGGTAAATTCAAAGATGCTTATTTAAAATGGGCAGACAAAACACCAGCGTTTATCCCTCGTTTGTCGGGTTATGTAAAACCGAATTTGGACTTTTCGTTTCGTAATATTTGGAAACGAGAATACCCAAGTTTGTTTGGAATCATCGTTGTGTTCACAGTGTTTGATTTAATCCAAATATATTACCAAGAACCAAACTTACGTGTTGTCGACATTGTTGGGATCTGGAAACCATTTCATACTTGGTTTTTTGGGTTTGGACTTGTGTTTTATGTTGTCACACGTCTTATTGTAAAGACCACCAAACTTTTAGAAGTCGAAGGACGTTAAATTTCGATGAGTCGTTTGTCCAATGGATGGAAAGTTCCTGAGTCCTTAGAAGACAAAAAGGAACTTTTAGAATCCTACCAAAAAACAGTAGAAAGTATGGAAAGTGAAAATCCACTGACCATCTTTCGGGAACATATGGACAACGGCTTACTTTTCAAAGCTGGGTTACAAGATGCGATGAACCAACTCACCACTTTTGCGAACCTCTACATGAGTATCATTGAACTAAAAGATGAAATCAAAAAACAAACCAATGTTTAATGGTGATAAAACAGTCACACAATTAAGTTATGGATATTTTATCCCTTTATCAAGGTAAAACCTACAAAGGTTCTCTTTCTAACGAATCAAAATCTTTTTTAAACCCCATACACAACTACATCCAAGAAGAATTTTCGAAAGGAATTCCAACCAATGTAAGTTCAGATATTTCGTATCCTGAATTACAAACTTCAATGGCAAACATCCGTTCTAGGATTTACGAGAATGTTTCCATCAAAGGATTTTTGTTCCCCATTTTAGAAGAATGGAAAGTAGATGCAAATGATGTTTATGTAGATTTATTTCGACTCCGGTGTGTTCCTAATGGATTTCATACCTTAGAAGGCGCAAAATCTGTACAATACATCCACCGTGACCCTTGGTATGCCAATCCGCAAAACCAAATTAACCTTTGGCTTCCAATCACAAACGTTGAGTTAGGTTCTGGATTTTCCGTGTATCCATCCTATTTTGGAAAACCCATTCAAAACAATTCTTCTTTGTTTGAGTATGAACACTGGAAAGAAACTGGTGGATTCCAAACGAATACAACCCACCCGCGTATTGGCGAAAAAATATTTCCAAAACCATTAGAGGAAGTAAAAGATCCAAATCCACTTTCGGTGTATGGTGATTTTGGAGATTATTTTATCTTCGCATCACACCACTTACATGGAACAAACGATAATACACAAGGGTATTCTCGATTTAGTTTGGAAGTAAGGTTAGTCATTGGTGAACATACCAAACATCACTTGGGACCGAAAAATATCGATAATGGATCCCGAGGTACCACACTTTATGAAATGAAACATCTAGTGACTGGCGAAATTTTACCAAGTGAGGTCATTCAATCATACGTAAATTGATCTGCTCTTTCGTGAATGATAAAGGATTGATTGGTTGGTCTTTGATTTGGTTTACAAACTCGATTGCTAGTTTTTCTCTTTCTAAAAAATTCCCTTTTACTAAAAAATAATCTCGTTTTGCATCTTCCATCGCTTTTAAAAAGCGAATTTTCATCTCCCCTCTTTCTTCACCTAAGTCTCGTAATTTGTCCCTTTCCCAAGGGATGTCGATGTCTAAAAATAAAGAGGCATCATACCGTAAACCAAGCGCTCGTTCGGTGAGCCAAGGGATTTCTGAATTGTAATACCGTTCCAAATAAACTTTTGTCGTAAGTAAATCCGTATCTAAAAATAAAAGCCCGTTGGAAGTTTTGGTTGTTTCCACCTCCGATAATAAATGTCCTTTTGCGATGGGTAAAAAATCAGATTCTTCCATTGGACTTGGTTTCTTCTCTAAGTAATCTCTGGCAAATTCAGGGATCCAATTGGTTTGGAACAATTCTGCTAGTTTTTTCGCTAGAGTTGTTTTCCCCACCGATTCACTCCCCGTAAGGACAATTTTTTTTACAAAATAAGGTCTGATCGGTTCAGGGATGTATTCCCAATACTTCAGTGGGGATTCACGGATTTTTGTAGCAGAGATTGGAATTTTGTTTCTTCCGATATCAATAGGTATGTGTTTACATCCTAAAACAGATGCTAGTGGGTCTCCATAATTTTCAGACGTAAAGAGGGAATGGATGGGGTATGGCGAATGGGACTCAATGGTTTGTTTCCATATCTGCCAAAAATGGGGATGGTCTTCGGGAAACTGTGGGTTTTCATCCTTAACCCATATGACGTTTATGTTTTGGTTCGGCAGGAGTTCTTTCATCCATTCAAATCGAAGTGCACCTGGAATGATTTCCTGATTCAAAGAACAAACAAGGACTGTCAAATCCTCACACTGTTTTTTCGCTTCCCGAACTAAATGCAAATGGCCTTTGTGAGGTGGGTAAAACTTACCGAGGATGAGACCATGTTTCATGATTTTGAGTCCCTTTGGGAAAGATAAGAATTGATAAAAACAATTTGTTTTTTTCCATCTAACGGAAAATTGGTGCTTATATAAACTTGAGATCCTTTTCCAAAAAGGGATTCAAGTTCCTCTTTGATTTTTGTTTTTTCATTTTCCAAGCTGATCTCACTCATATCCATTGTGTCAGAAAGTGATAACCTACATTCCCATCTCACTTCAGTGATTTGTTCCACTTGGAATTGGTAAATGATGGAATTTTTTCTGAGAATCCTTGCTACATCGATTGGATTTACCGTTTCCCCGTTTGGTTTTTGGAAGTACACTGGTTTTCTACCGGATAACAGGCGTAAACGAGGGAAATGGTCTCCACATTCGCAAGTTCCGTATTGGATTTCTCCTTGGTCACCAGTTTTATACCTCAGGAGAGGTAAGTAAGGATTTCTTCCACCTGTAAGGACAATCTCACCCACATTGCCAGTGGGGATTGGTGTGAGAGTTTCATTTGAGATCACCTCTACATACAAATCATGTGGGAGTAGGTGCATCCATTCTGGATCTTTGGGGCAGGAATAAGCAATGGGACCTGTTTCATTTAGAGAATAAAAATTAATAACGGGGCATTGGAAGTATTCGGAAAGATTGTTTCGTAAAGCAGGTGTTAACTCTAAGGCAGTAGAGTGAATGGCTTCTGGTTTGTATTTGATACCCATTTTCATTGCCGATTCAAATGCATAAGGGTCTCCCGTTAAAATTTGTGGGGAAAATTCTAAAAGGAAGTTTTGTAAATCGGAAGGTTTGTTCCAAGAATTGGGATGGATATTAATTTTTGCAAATTTGGCTCCTCCCGCCAAACTATGGCAGGTGGCATATACAATTGTGTTTTGTTGGTAACAAAGTTGAATGGCAAAGGTGGACTTTGGAGAATGGATAGGAGTTACTCCATATTTATTTACACTGTATTCGATTAGCGGCACATAACATCCAATCGCCTTTGGGTGGTTTGGTGCAAGGATTGGTTTTCCTGTCGTACCAGAAGTGGGATTGATCACCATATCCTTTAGGTTTGCATCTATTGGGATGATGTCTGTGATTTTTGATTGTAAGTCATCACGGTTTGTAAAGGGGATGGACTCAAAGTTTTGTTTCCATTGGATCCCTTCCAATTGTTGTTTAAAAAATGTAGATGTATTTATATAAATTTCGATAAAGGAGAGAATCGATTCCTTTGTTTGATACAGAGAATGTTCTTTTGCATACACTAAATCCTTTTGGAAGGACTTTACAAATTCAAATTCCTCTTCTCCAATTCGGTCCCCAATGTTTGCATTCCATTTGGGCGCAAAACGTGACTCGAACATTTTTTGTAATTCGAGATCCCATTCCTCTCGTAAAAGTGGTGTTCTTTTTGAATCCAAAACTTTATTCACGGTTGTACTTAGAAGCTGCTTCTTCCTCTTCTTTTTGTCTGAGTTGCCTTAAAATTTCTTTGGCTCTTTCTTGGGCTTTTTTTGTTTCTTCCAAAATTCGAACTCTCTCTCTGGAATCAATGGAACGATATCGATCCGTAAAGTATTCTTTGGTTTCAGTTGCGGGGAGGAAATGAATCGCATCAAATAAACTTCTGATAAGTTCTTCTGCTCGTTCAGAATCGCTTGTCCAAGTATGATAGTCTGGAATCAGTTCACATAATTTAGGTAAGGTGTTTGAAAGGTAATCGTAAAAAGATTGTAAGGTAAATTCAGGGATTTGTGATTCTTTATCATACAATACATTGGCCAAAATGATGTGAATTGCCTTTAGATTGAGGTTGGTTATGGTATCAAATGATTTTGGGAACGGGAACAACTTCCCTTGGTTCGTACGAGAGAAAAACACATCAAACCATAAAGCATCTAGCGACACTGAAAATAAGTCCACTTGGTGAATGGGAGTGTTGAGTATTTGTTTAATATAATGTCTGATTTCTAACATAATTTTTTTCTACAAAATCTTTGCTAAACTGGAGTAAATCTGTCCAATTTTGAATGGGATAAATGTCCCATCCACTTTGTTCTAATTCTTTTACAACAGGATTATGGTTTGGTTGGTAGAGTTGTAAAACCATAGAACCTCCACCTTGCGCTTGTTCGAGGGCATTCTTAACTATGGTCCTCGGATCCCTTGGGTAGTTTTGCGTAAACATCGTATCAATTCCATCATCGGAGATCACAAGGATATGTCTTTTCCGTTTGGGAGGTTCCTTGTATTCGTCTTCCAAGAGTTCTAAAGGGAAACAAGTCCCCCCTCCGAAATATCCAGTCAGTACTTTTAAGATTTCCTTTTCATTCTGAATGAATCCATCGGTGGTTAAAAATTCCCTTTCCCCTGACCATAAAGTTACTCTCACAGAACTACCTGTTTTCAGTGCAGACAGTGCTATGATAGCACCAGCCAATGTTAAGTAGGATAAATCTTGCTGCGGATTGGGCATCGAACCAGAACAATCAACAAACAAGTCTAAGTCGATTGGGTTAACCATTATTTCATTTGATGAGGTCTCACCATAAACATCTTCCACGGTCGTGTAACCAGGAATGATCACAGGGCTTTTGATCGTAGATTCCAACCAATTGATTTTTTCAATTGGAGAACCTGGCTCCCATAATTCATTTCCTTCCAGGATTTCTTCTTTTGCTCCTGAAGTTCTCCGTTCGGGAAATGGAACAAGGTATGGTAGTGCTTTATCTTTATAATATCTGTAAGTAATTTCTGATATATCAGCATCAATACCCATACTTTTACAAATGCTTGAATAATCAGAAGGGCTAAGTGAATTTTTGGAACCAGTGACTCCTTCTAATGGGAAAAGTTCGGATGAGATTTCGACTTCTGATAAACCAGAAGGTGGACTCATCCCTTTCCCTGCATCAAGTGTGTCTAATAATGATTTTAACTGATTTGATTCAGATTCTTTTTCCCCTTCAAAAAAATATGGGAAACAGATGCTGGCAAAATCAAACATACCTTTTGCCCAATCATTTGGGAAATTTCGAATCATTCGAGAGACTAAAGCAGCATCCGATTGGATTTGATCACTTAACGTCCCTTCGGTGAGAGTTCCGGTGGGAAGTGCCCACAATAACTCATAAGTACGCATATAAAAATTCCAAAATGGATCCTTTTGTTTTCCTAACTTTAGGTATACTTCTTCCATTCTTAAATGATTTTGTCGTTTGAGATGGTCGTTGATAAACAAATCTTCGTAAATATTCACTATCATTGGGGTTAGGTGATTTAGCCTTGGCATGGCTATATTCGAAATATAAACAAGTTTTGCTTGGTCAGCCAAATCACCTGGGCAATACACATGGTGTCCGATTTCATGTCCTAAAATTTCCAAAGCAAAATCTTCAAGATGATAGGATTTGATTTGATTTACAGAAAGTAAAACTCTGTGGTCTTTTAATCGGATGGCAGCAAAGGATGAAGTGAGTCCTTCTGTTTTTTCCTCTTGTTCTGAGAATAAAAATCTTGCAGGTGATAGTTTAACATAATCACTCCAAAGTTTGAGAGCATCTTCCCATTTAGATTCCCAAACCTTAACAAAATCCACTTAGGTTCTCCCCAAATAAAATAAATATAATTGATACGAATGTTTTAACGTATAAAGAGCATAGGATTCCTTTTCAATCGATGATGTGATTGAATTGATATCCAATTTTTGCGCTAGGATTTGTTTCCAAAGATTGGATGTTGGAGAACTTGTGATGGTGGGGGACATTGGAGGTTCAATCGAGTACAAACTGGTTCCAAACTCATCAACAAACAGTTGGTACCAAGATTCCCCCGATGATACCAATACTTTCCCAAGATTTACATAAAGTTTTGGGACAGTTGTGAAAGTGCCACCAAACAAAGTATAACCAGGAATGGAACGAAAGTGAAAATTCCCTTTTGGTGTTTGGTTAGCGATTGATGGAACGAAGGGAGATTGGATCGAAGTCTCATCGATCCCGAGTATCTTTTTACACTCTGTTTTTAAATCATCTCCGAGAAGTGGGAAACAAGACTCAACAACTTCGCGATATTCTGGTTTTCCACTCGCCCAATACAATACAGCCAAAACAATTTTTAATTCTTCCATGGTTTGTACATTTTGAAGGAGTGAAAGGCATCGTTTTAAATATATTTCTTTTTTTTCATCCTCCACTTTTGAGATGGCATTCGAAAGATACGGGATGAATAAATTTGGAATTTGTTTTAAGTTAGGATGGCAATCTTTGATCACTTGGTAATAAAGAGGTTCTGAGTTCCCCAATCGTTGTAGAAACTGTTTTGAAAGGAGCCTAACAAATGTTTCAAAGAGAGATAAAATCACTCCTTCTTCCCACTGCCAAACAAGATTGGAATATAGTGAGTCAAAAAAAAGGACCAAATGATAGGATAAATCTTCCTCTGTAATTTGTGGGTTTAGTTTTCTTGCGGTAAAAATGATTTGGTTACAAACTTCCTTTTCTTTTTTTAAGGTATCCTTCCAAGAAGTGGAGTTCATACATTAGATTCCGCCCACTTTAAATAGTTCGTATACCTTTGGTGTAAATACTTTAGGTTTAATATATCATCAAACATATGTCCGTATAACTTTCGCTGTTTGGATATTGATTCGATTTCTTTTTCAATTTCTACAAGTCTTTGTTTGGTTTCCTTTATCGACAAACCTTCCAATCCCATTTCGAATGTTTCCGAAAGTTTGGCAATTTTATCGTTTTTATCTAAACCAAGTCGTTCGTATTCGCTGAGTGATAAAGTAAATAATTTTCGAATCCAACTCACACGATCACTGCGGTAAATTTGGTTATCTGCTTCTTCAAAAAAAGGTGAGTCTATATTTTGAACTAATTTATCATGCAAAACAAATGGTAATACATGGCTTAGGTCATCGAGTGTTACTTCACGGAGTCCCCTAAAATAAGCGAGTGCCTTTGCATAATTGATACAAGTAAAGATGGCTCGTACACTCAGTCCGTTTTTTGTTTGGGATCCGATGTCTTTGATTTTATCTTTTCCGGTTTCTAAAGAAAACAAACGGCCAAAATCTGAGGCACTTAGTTTTGCAGTGTCCTTGGTTTTGTATTCCAATTGTTCACCTGCATATTCCATAAATTCAAATTGAGAGGCAAAAAATTCCATACGACGGCGAAGACCTGGTGGAAAGTTTACCTGTTTGATTTGTTCCCCTATGTTTTTCATTTCCTCTTCCGAAAAAATGATTTCTTTGGGTACGAGGGATTCTGGTTTATAACCTTCTTCGACCCTTTGGATGAGTTCTTTGATGAAACGTGTATTAAAGTGTGGAGCTTTTACGACTACATCAATCCTATCTTTTAGAGCTTCAATGACTTGGTAAGTACCTCCACCCGCATCATCATTTGCAGTTAAATACCAAGCTGCATCTGGACATTCATAAATTTGGTCATAAATTTCAGCGTAGTTATCCCCCATGATGGTGAGTAAGGCAGATTGGGTCCTTGTTGGAATACGATTGTATTCATCGATGATTTTTACTTGCATCCCAAGCCATTTTCGCCATGCAATTTTGATTTCCTCCATTGATTTGGCTTGCATCATATCACTTGGTAGAGGGTTCCCTAATAAATCTGTAATTGTCATCTGTGGTTGGCCATGTTGTATGGCTCGTTTGATTTCTTTGATCGAATAACCAGCAAGAACACCCATAAGGATTGCTGATGCAGTTTTCCCTCTGCCTGGACCACCAACTAACAAACATTTTCCTTTTACTATCAGTGAGAGTAGAGGAAGTAAAACAAAGCTCGAATAACTTTGTGCAGTTGGGAGTGTGATTGTGGATTTAGAATCACCAATTGAAAACCTTAATGGTGGTGTGTCATTGTATTCAATGTCATAAAACGGATTGATGATGGCAAAATTGGTGATCCAAAAATATGCTTTTCGTAATTTTTCATCCAAATCAAGATTTTGTGTATCCCCCTTTCCCAAAGGGATTGGACCATCTTCAAGAATGTCGGAGATATCGAATTTTTTCTCCTTACCCTTGTTTTGTGGGATTGTTGGGGATGCTGAAAGTTTATTTGGAGAAGAAGTCATAGTTTTTCCTTTAGAGTTACTTCTGCCAAACACCCATTTTGTGACTCAATTTTGAATTCTGGAGTTAGGATGAAAATTTGATTGGGGTAGTCTCTTTCCATTTGGAACTTCGGAAGTTTGTCCAAAGGTATGGAAATTTGCTTTTTCCCTTTTTCTTGGAAAGGATATACAAATACGATTTTATCTTTTGGCATTCGTAATTCTTTATCCACATTGATGCTCTCTCTTAGTAAAAAACGTAATGTGAAAGGGGGAATGGTCTCTCCAGGGCATGCTTCTACATCTAAGGATTGGAATGTTCTAGGTTGGAACACTTCTCCATCCCAAACATGGGAAAGTTTCATTTCCAAGAAAAAATCAAAATCGAGGGGAGAGTTTCGAATCTTTCTCCAAACTGTGGAAGGATTTTTGTCTAATAAAAGCGAAAGACCATTGGAAGCAGTGGCATCCTCAATGCGAAATGGTGGATTTTCTTTGTAGCCTTCTATCTTTTTGTTTGTTCCTGAAATTAGAAAGTAATTTCCAAACAATACAAGTACAATGGCAGAGAATATTGGGATTACGATTACAGGTCTCATAGAAAGAAAAAATGATACTGAATGCGAAAAAGGGCTACTTCTTTTTTTATTTACACCAACTCTTGGAGTCTTTATGAAAATAGGAATTTTAGGTGGAACGGGACTGATTGGAACGTCTTTGATTACCACCGCAATCCAAAATGGCCATCAATTTCGTGTCTTTTCTCGTCAAAAATCCATTCCCAAATCTCTTTCCTCATTCTCTGGCATAGAATTTATAACCTGCCTTCTTCCCCAATCCTCCGATTTGGAGGGACTTGACGCCATCATCAATTTAGTTGGAGAACCGATTGCGGGCGTTAGGTGGACAGAAGAAAGAAAACAATTAATCAGTACATCGAGAATTGAATTCACTCGAGGACTTGTTGCTCGTATCCTAGATCTAAAACAACCACCCAAAGTTTTTTTGAATGCAAGTGCAGTTGGTTATTATGGAATGTCAGAGACAGGACACCCTGCTTACACAGAAAGTTCACCTCCAGGAGATGATTTTTTAGCAAAACTCTGTGTCGAATGGGAAAACCAAACAAACCCTCTGAAAGTGAATGGAATCCGAACGGTATTACTCCGAACAGGGATTGTACTTTCTCCAAAAGGTGGTGCCTTAGAAAAGATGCTCCCACCATTTTTATTAGGAGTGGGAGGTGCGATTGCTTCTGGAAACCAAGGAATGAGTTGGATTCATATTTCCGATTTTATCAATGCAAGCATTCACCTGATGACAAATGAACAAACAAATGGAGCTTATAATTTAGTCTCTCCTCATCCGACAAGTAATGCAGAGTTTTCCAAACAATTGGCAAAAACTTTAAAACGCCCAAATCTTTTTAAGGTACCTAGTTTCGCTATACAAGCGTTATTTGGAGAAGGTAGTGTCGTCGTGACAAAAGGGCAGTATGTAGTGCCTGAACGATTGTTACAATCGGGATATGAGTTTCAGTTTCAAAATTTACAGGAGGCACTCTCAAATCTTTTAGAAAAAAACTGATTTCTTCTTTTCAAAAGATGAGAAGGGTAAGAGACTGGAGCCATCCTTATCTCGGAGTAAGAAATGAACTCAAAAAAAGTATTAGTCTCTCTACTCGCTGTCTCCTTCGCATTTGTGATGGTGGCTTGTGGCGACTCCAAACCAAAAGAAGAAGCACCTGCAGTGCAAGAAACCAGTGCCAGTGCTGATCCTGATTTAGTGAAAGGAGAAGAATTATACCTCCAAAACTGTTCTTCTTGCCACGGTGAAAAAGGGGCTGGTGACGGAGCTGCTGCTGCTGCACTCAATCCAAAACCACGTAACTACAAAGCTCCTGCTGCTGAGTGGAAAAATGGAAACACAATCGCAGGAATCACTAAAACTTTGAAAGAAGGAATCAAAGGATCTCCAATGGTAGCTTACGGCCATTTGGGTGATGACAACATCAAAATCCTTGCAAAATACGTAGAACACCTTTCTAAAAATTAAATTGCCTTATTTCGGTTCCGTTTTTTTGGCGGAACCGAAATCCTTCCTATATGAACCAAATCGTTAAAAAAGCTGACCGACCCACTTGTGATTGTGGAACCACTCGCGAAGATGAAAACGCACGTAAGGTTGTGAAATATTCAACTTGGGGACTGATTGCCATGGGGCTTGTCGGGATATCTGCTACACCAACGGATGTTTACTTTGTTTGCCGTAAATGCAAACAACCCTTCGGTCGATTGACAAAAGAAGAAAGAAAATCGAAATCCTAATTTTTGTTGACCCGCGTTCTTAGTGGAATTCCCTGGAGGCTAATGATGGAAGAGTTTAAGATTCGATTGGGTTTTGAGAATGGTGGTAACCTCCCTGTGATCCACATTTCTGGCGAAATCACATCCGAAGCGGAAGAAGAAATTGTGCAATCTTACGAATCGATTCCACAAGACAAACGCACACGAGTGATCCTCAATTTTTCCGAAACCTCGTACATCAACTCAGCTGGCATCGCCACTCTCATCAGTCTCATCACAAAATCTTCTGAGAACCAAGGTAAAATTGAATTCGCAGGTCTCAACACCCATTTTCGAAAGGTGATGGACATTGTGGGTTTAACGGATTTTGTTCTCATCCACGATTCTCTCAATTCTGCACTCGCCCAAGTGTAAATTCTTCTAGATTCCTAACTTACGTTTGGTAAGATAGGAGGGAGAGAGGTCTTTTCATGAGTGAAGTGGAAATCCACATCAAAGGCAAAACATATAAACTTCCAGTGATCACTGGAACTGATGGAAAAGAAGGTATCGACCTTACTGACTTTTACCGAAAAACAGGGCTTGTCACTGTAGACCCTGGTCTTTTTAATACTGCCCTTGGTTTATCAAAGGTTTCTAGAAGGGATCCCGAAAAAGGGGAACTCACTTACCGTGGTTATGACTTAAAAGAATTAGCATACCAATCTACTTTTGTTGAAACTTCATTTTTATTAATTTATGGAAACCTTCCCACAAAACAAGAGTTAAATGACTTTTCAAGTCGCCTCTCCAAACACTCTATGATCCATGAAGATATGTTAAATCTATTTGATGGATTTCCTGGTGTGGCTAACCCACTTGCTGTTCTATCTGTGATGGTAACTTCTTTATCTAGTTATTACTTAGAAGAATACGAAGAAAAATTAGATATGGGTGTGGATTTGATTGCACGTTTACTTGCTAAAATTCGTACCATTGCTGCTTTTACTTACAAACACGCAGTGGGACATCCATTTGTATATCCACTCGATAAAAATCCATATTGCACAAACTTTTTGTATATGATGCACAAACTCCCAGCAGACAATTATAATGTCCCTGAAGAATTTGATCGCATCCTAAACCAAATGTGGATTCTACATGCAGACCATGAACAAAATGTATCCAATACCGCCGTACAAGTAGTAGGTTCCACACAAGCGAATCTCTTTGCATCTATCTCTGCAGGGATTATGGCACAATGGGGAGCAAGGGAAGGAGGAAGGCCTACTGCTGCGATTGGACTCATCGAAGACATCATCAAAACCAAAACTCCTGTGAAAGATTATTTTGAAAGATTCAAACGTGGAGGACTCACCATCCGTACGAATGGATTTGGACAAAAGGCATATGATGTGGTAAGTCCAAGAGCACAGGTGGCAAGAGAGATCATCAAAGAATTTTACAAAAACCGCAAACTCAGTGCCGTAGAAGACATTGCTTTACAAATTGATGAAGTTGTCTGGAACGATTCTTACTTTATGGAAAATCTTTTGTACCCAAATTTAGAATACTATTCTGGATTGGTGTTCCATACATTGGGAATTCCGAAAAATATGTTTTCTGTCATGCAAGTGATAGGACGGCTTCCCGGTTGGCTTGCGCACTGGAGAGAACAAAGGATGAAAGGAGATTTCTCAAAAGTTCGTCCAAAACAAATATATGTGGGCGAAAACCAAAGAAAGTACATCCCAATCGCCAATCGTCTCTAAAGGAAATCGGGACCAAGTGAAACTTCATCTCCGTTGGATGGGATTCCTTTGGAGTTTGGTACTTTTGTCATGTTCTATGACAGAAGTACCTCCTACCGCTTTGAAAGGCCATCTAACGGCCGATTCCTATTTATCACAATCTCACAAAACAATTCAACTCACTGGGGAGTGGGAATATTACCCAGGGCTTTTATTTTCTCCTTCGGAACTGACAGAACTTAAGTCCATCCGAGAACCCCATTATTTTATAGTGCCTGGAGTTTGGACAAAGTCATTTCTCGACAGAGGATTTTTAGCAGGAGATGGGTATGCTACATTTCAATTGGAAATGGTTCATGGCCTAAAAGGAATTCCATTGTCCATTAAGGTTCCTGAAATGGAATCCGCTTATACATTGTTTGTTGATGGTGAACGACTATCATCTAATGGATTTGTTTCTACATCTTACCAAACGGGCATACCCGAATACAGACCCCAAATCATTGACTTTATACCGAAAGATAACCAAACTTCCTTTTTAATCCAAATTTCGAATTACCATCATAGAAAAGGTGGTCCAGCCCAAGTCATCACATTGGGTAGAACTTCAGACATACACAAACAATACGAATTTGAAATCCTTAGAGATATGTTACTCGTCGGAAGCATCCTATTTATGGGCTTGTATCATATTTTCCTATATTGGAATCGCAAAAAAGATCCATTTACCTATTGGTTTGCTCTCACTTGTATCCTTGTTGCCTTACGTGTTTTCATCACTGGAAACAAATACCTAGTCCAAGTATATCCAAACCTTCCTTGGGAAATTCACTTAAAACTAAGTTACTTAAGCTTTTTCTTTATCACACCCATATTTGCAAAGTATGTTTATTTATTATTTAAACCATATTTTTCAAGAAGGGTATATGAACTTTTGAAATATGTAGGGTTTGCTTTTTGTTTCATCGTGCTTGTTACACGTTCTTCGTTTTACACGTATTTAATGGTACCATTTCAGATATTTACTTTATTTGGAGCATTGTATACTGTTTTAGTTCTAACAAGGGCAATACGAGATTCTTTACCAGGGTCCGTTATATTTCTATTTAGCTTTTTGGTTTTTGTGGCTAGTTTTGTAAACGATATACTAGTAAACAATCTCATCATTAATTCCCCTCTCACAATCCACTTCGGGATTTTTATGATGTTTTTCGTACAATCGATTTATATTGCGCGAAATTTTTCAAAGGGATTTGTAGATGCAGAAAACCTTGCTATTGAATTATCTGAAAAAAACCAAACACTTCAAAAAGTACAAAATCAAATCACGATTTTAAATGAACGTTTAGAAACAAGAGTCAAAGACAAAACCATCGAATTACAAAGCAAGTTGGACCAAATCACAAAGGATATGAAACTTGCAAAGTCCATCATCCAAAGTGTTACAAAAGTTCCTGATATGGATCCATACATCAAGGTGGACATTTTGTACAAACCAACGGCTGATGTAGGTGGAGATATTTTCTTTGTCAAAAGAATTCAAGATTTTTATTATCGATTCTTTTTGGGAGATGCAACGGGACATGGATTACAAGCTGCATTGTATTCTATGATGATCCAATCTGAGTTTGAAAGGGTTTCCGCTGTTGCGATGCGTCCAAACGATCTTTTGTTTTATATGAACCAACATTTTTATGATAAAAATGCAGATTTACAAATTTATTTTCCTGCTCTTGTTATGGATTTTGATTTTCACCAGAGTATCCTCCGTTATGCGGGAGGTGGTGTACAAAACCAAATCATCCTTAGAAAAAATGCAGATCCCATTATTCTGGAAAATACAGGTCCAATCATTGGTATTTTAGAACACTACAGATACGGAATTTTTGAAACAAAGGTGGAATCGGGAGATCGAATTTTTTTGTTTACCGACGGCTTGTTTGAAGAATTAAACGAAGCAGATGGTATGGAAGCATGGGATGATTTATTGTCCGTAATCCAAAGTACGAGTGACTTACCTTTCCAGGAAGTCATCTCGTCCATTCAGACTATGTTGTATCAGAAAATGAATAAATCGAGTTGGAAAGATGATTCCACTCTGATTTTGATTGAAATCACCTAATTAAATTACCAGTCTCCGGAAGAACCACCACCTGCGGAATCTCCACCTCCACCAGACCAACTATCACTCGAATCACTCGAAGACCAGGAATCCCCACCAGAAGACCAACCTCCGTAATAACCACCCCCGTCGGATCCGCCTCCACCTTGGTTGAATCCAAGTTTGCGCCTGATGAACATCACTAGGATAAATAAAACAATGGCTGCTATGAGTCCGAATGTACTTCCAAGGAATAATAGGAAAAAGGGTAACATCACGAATAATCCGATGATGGTGAAGATCACTCCACCAAAGGATGGGATGAAAATGGAAATGAAAGTAAAAATTCCTCCGACTATACCTGATGGAATCACATCAGCAGTGGATTGCCTTCCTGAAGTTTGAACATCATCCTCACTAGGTGCATACTCCCCGCGTATGGCGGCCATAATTGCGTTTACTCCAGCGGTAACTCCACCATCCATATCACCTGATTTAAAACTAGGACGAAGTTCATTTCGGATGATTTGTTTTGCCTGTAAGTCTGTGAGCGCACCTTCAAGTCCTCGGCCAACTGCAATTCTCATTTTGCGTTCGTTAGGTGCAATTATCAGGAGAACTCCATTGTTTTTCGATTGTTGGCCTAATTTCCATTCGTCGAAAATTTCATTGGCAACTTCTTCGATGGTTTCATCGTGAAGGCTCGGAGTTGTGTATACTGCGATTTGGTTACTTGTCTCTGCTTCAAATTGTTTTAAATTTGATTCCAATTGGTCGACAGTGGCTTGTGATAAAATGCCAGCATGGTCCATTACCCTTCTTTCCAGTTTAGGAACTGGGTAACTGAAGATAACCACTGGGAAAGAACACAACAATACAAAACTAAAAATACGAAATCGATTCAACCTTTGGGAATTTGAGTATACATTTTGTGTTTTGGATTCCATCACATCAAATTCCCACCGTCACGAATTTCATTGGAGATTTCGTTTTTATCATCTTTTTCGATTTTGATATTGTATTTTTTAAGTAAATCGCCACAGAAGAGAATGCTAGATACGATTCCTTCTTTCTTTTTTCCCGTTTTCATTCCTTCGATGATGAGCCTAACCGCTTCATTCCATTCCGATTTTGGAACAACTCTTGCGATTTCTTTATCAGGATACACACGTACAAAATGTTCGAAAAGGGAAATATAAATGAGAATTCCAGTGCGATTTTTGGTTCGAAAAACCTCTTCCTCCAAGAATGCTTCCTTAGTCCTTAACTCAACGAAGTATTGTTTCGAATTTTTGGGAACAAGTAGGAATCGAAGTTTTGGGAAAAATGTGAAAACGCCAAGCCCAATGATGGCTCCTACCCAAACGGAAAGAATCGCAAACATGGATTCGTTTTCCCATACCAGGCCATAAACATTTTGAGCAGTATAAAAACTAATTCCTGTTATGCCACCAGTTAAAAAAGCACCAAACCATGACCACTCTTTGTAGTGATGGGAGGATTCAGCAAAAAATGGAACAATTTCGGCAGATGTTTTTGATTCTGCTTCGCCAACAGCAGCTTTGATTTCATCTAAATCTGATTTTGAGAAATAACGCGCAAGTACACTCATGGGCATAAGGAAAACAGAATTCCCTGCCCAAATCAATCAAAAAACCTAAATTTTAGAATCGATTACGATAACAATGCTCACCAGAAATAAGTGTAAAATACTAAAAAAGAAAAAACGTTTGGCAAGGCCTTTGTCCATGGATTGTTTCAATCGGAAAGCAAATGTAAGGATGAGAATTGTAAGTACAATAGCAGACAATAAAAACAAATACCCCATTCGATCATCGACAAAATAAAATCCAATGACGGAAACCGAGTAGGCGATGGCATAGAGAAAAATTTGGTTCACAGTCTTTTGAATCCCAGAAACGACAGGCATCATAGGAATGCCCGCAAATTCATAATCATCTTTGAGAAAAATGGCAAGGGCCCAAAAATGAGCAGGGGTCCAAAGGAAAATCATAAGGAACATGATCCAAGCTTGGATGGGCAGTGCATTCGCCATCGCTGCATATCCGATGAGTGGTCCAATACAACCTGAGATCCCACCAATCACAATATTTTGTTCTGTTCTTGGTTTTAACCAAATTGTATATAAAAACACATACAATAATAATGCTGAAAGTGCACAAACAGCTGTTAGGAGGTTAACGAAATAAGTTAAGATCACAAAGGCGACGATAGCAACAAAAATCCCGAGTAATAATGCATTAGTGGGTGAAATTTCACCAGCTGGGATTGGTCTTTGTTTCGTTCTATACATGATTGCATCTCTTTCTCTCTCAATGTATTGATTGAGAATAAAAGAAGCAGAACTCATCAAGTAGGTCCCAAATAGAGTAATTAGAATGGCACTAAATCTAGGGTATCCCGTTGTTCCGAGATACATTCCTGGTAGTACTGTGGCCAGTACAAGCACCGTTACTCTCGGTTTTGTCAGTTGGTTCCACAAACGGAACATCAAAGGGCCTCTTCTTTATAGGTTCTAAAATGATAAAAAGAGGCGATGAAACAGCATAAAAAGACAAGCACTCCATTGAGAGTATGGAGGCCAGTGATCAATTTTGGCAAATGATACAACACATTCATTGCACCTAAAAAGATTTGGATCGAAACTAAATAAGCCGCTAGTTTTAAGAACTGTTTCACTTTTGGGTTTTCTAACGTGAGGATAACATACGCAGATAAAGAAAGCACAAGTAATGCAGTTAAATAACCAAAAAGACGATGTTCCATATGGAATCTGATCGTTCCTACCATTTGCGGGAACCATTCTCCGTGGCATGTAGGAAAATCTGGACAAGCTAAACCTGCGTAATGAGAACTTACTTTTCCACCTAAAAATAATTGGTACAACACAACAATGAGTACAATCGCAAAATAGTATTTCCCACTTTTGTTTGTATCAAAGGTTGAATTGTTTGCTTCTGGAATCAACAAACGTATCGTTAGACAAGATGATAACAAAAGGACTGCATTGAGTAAGTGCAAGTTAACAGTTGTTGGGTGAAGAAGCTTTGTGACGGTTAATCCACCAAGAATGACTTGTGAAATGAGAAACAGGAGTGAGAGTGCTGCTGGAATTCCCAACGGTTTTCTTGTTTCTGGATTTTTTAGAATCCATACAAACCCAATCCCAACGAGGATTCCTAAGATCCCTGAATAATACCGATGCCCTACTTCCATAAAAATCTGGAATGTAAACTCTGGGACAAATTTCCCATGGCATAAAGGCCAATCAGGGCATGCGAGTCCAGAATCTGTAGCCCGAACAAGGGGGCCATAGAGTAAATTGAGAAGGATCATTGCGGAAAGGATGGTGTAAAAACGTTTGAGTGTCATACGTCTATCTGTTTCCTCCAGGTTTTGTGATTCAAGTTTGGGGAAAATAAAATTAATCTTGCATCTTTTAAAAATTGTTGGATAAAAAGAGCAGTTTTTCGTATAGACTATATCAGGTAAGATTATGCAAAACAAAGACCTTTACAACAAGGGTGGCTATTGGACTTTCCTTGTCACACTCGTACTCAACATTCTATTCTTCGTATACATTTCCTTCATTCATCCGGGAACGCCGGAGAACCCAGGAATGTCGAACCCTAGCTCTCAATCCAAATAGGGTAACAGCCAAATTACGTGAACATCCGTCTTCTCATTTGTATCTGTATTCTCGTTTCCTTTGGGTCTGTGTCTGCCTATGACCCTCACTCAAACTTAACAAGGGAAAACAAACTTCCTAAAGAATTAGAAAACATTGGATTTTCGGATGTTACGGGCAAAACCCTCAAACTAGACATTCCCTTTCGTGATGAACAAGGAAAAGAAGTTCTTTTTTCCGACTTTCTCTCACAAGGGAAACCTGTCCTTCTCTCTCCAGTTTACTTCAAATGCCCCACTTTATGTAACTTCCACCTCAATGGTGTGTTCAAAAGTTTAAAGGACCTCGATTGGACTTTGGGAAAAGAATACCAATACATTGCGGTATCCATTGACCCGAAGGAAAATGAAGCGGTTTCGTTTCCCAAAAAAGGTGCTTATTTGAAGGATTACGACAGAGTAGGAGCAGAAACTGGCCTCCACTTACTCACGGGCACACAGGAATCTATTGATGCACTCACAAAACAATTGGATTTCCGATACGCGTGGGATGCAGAAGCAAAACAATACATCCATGCCAGTGGTGTGTATGTTTTGACTCCTGATGGGAGAGTGTCTCGTATCTTCCAAGGCATCCAACTTGAACCTAGGGATTTAAAATTTGCCTTTGTTGAGGCATCTTCTGGTAAGATTGGGAGTTTTGTAGATAAGTTTGCTTTATTTTGCTTTCAATTTGATCCTAGAAAAAATAAATATACGATATACGCATACAGGATGATGCAATTCGGGGGGGCGGTCACCTTACTCCTTCTCGGTGCGTTTTTATACATAAACTGGCGAAAAATAACAAATAACAACCGTCAAGGAGTCACATAGATGTCTTGGAGCAGTCTCATTCCAGCGACCTCGTTCATGCCTATCCAGGCCACTGAAATCGCAAAAGAAGTCGATCTTCTCTATGCGTTTCTGATCATTGCAAGCCTTGTTTCGTTTGTCATCTTGATTGGTGGAATGACATGGTTCCTCATCAAGTTCAAACGTACAAGCTTAGACCAGAAATCAGCATACATTACTCACAATAATTTTGCAGAGTTTCTTTGGTCTTTTATCCCTCTCGTCATCATGATGGGAATTTTCTACTGGGGGATGGTGATTTTCGAAAAATTGAGAACCCCACCAGAAGACATTGCGGCCGAGATTCATGTGACTGCAGAGCAGTGGGCATGGACTTACCGTTATGCGAATGGAAAAGAGTTCTACAGCTCTGGAAACGATCCAATGATTGTTCCTGCAGGTAAAGCAACGAAACTCATCCTCACGTCAAAAGATGTGATCCATAGTTTTTATGTGCCAGCATTCCGAACCAAACAAGATGCGGTTCCAGGAAAACTCACACAACTTTGGTTTGAACCAAAACAACCAGGGGAATACATCGTTTTCTGTACAGAATACTGTGGAACCAAACACTCCGGTATGATGATCAAAATCAAAGCCATTCCTTCTGAAGAATATGCTGCATGGTACCACGCTGAGAAAAAAGGCGCTGACACTCCTGCAGATCTCGGTAAGGTTTTGTTTGCACAAAAAGCATGTGCTTCTTGCCATTCCCTTGACGGATCTAGAATTGTCGGACCAACGATGAAAGGTCTTTTTGGTTCCAACAGAAAGTTTGCTGATGGAAGCCAAACAAAGGCTGATGAAAATTACCTTCGTGAATCCATCCTGGTATCATCTGCAAAGATCGTAGAAGGGTATCCACCTGCGATGCCGGTATTCCAAGGCCAATTGTCTGATGCAGACGTTGCCAACTTAATTGAATATATCAAATCCATTAAATAAGGAAGAGAGATGAGTTCAGCACATACAAAAACCGAACATGGTCACACTGACCATAATTACCTGAACCACGGATCTGGAATCTGGTCTTGGATGACCACTCTAGACCACAAACGCATTGGACTGATGTACTTTGCAACGGTTGCTACCCTATTCTTAATTGGTGGTTTCTTTGCATTGGGAATTCGTCTGCACTTAGCAAAGTTTGGTGCAGAACCACTTTTGTCTCCAGATACTTATAACAAGTTCATGACCTTCCATGGTGCCATTATGGTATTTATGGTGATCATTCCTGGAATTCCAGCTTTCCTTGGAAACTTTGTCCTCCCGATCCAATTAGGTGCGAAAGACGTTGCTTTCCCTAGGCTCAACCTTGCGTCCTACTACATTTTCATTGCAGGAGCGGCACTAGCAGCTTCTTCCATGATCTTCAACCAAGTGGATACAGGATGGACATTTTACACCCCATACTCGACTGCAAAAACATCCAACGGTGTGATTTTGTTAGTTATGGGAGCGTTTACAATGGGATTTTCTTCCATCTTGACTGGATTAAACTTCATTGTAACCACTCATAAACTCCGAGCACCAGGGATGACCATGGACCGCATCCCACTCATGATTTGGGCTTTGTATTCCACTTCCATCATCCAAATCCTGGCAACACCAATCCTTGCGATCACTCTTCTCCTCATTGGAGCTGAGAAAACTCTTGGAGTGGGAATTTTTGATCCAGATCTTGGTGGAGACCCAGTTCTTTTCCAACACTTCTTCTGGTTTTACTCCCACCCTGCGGTGTACATCATGATCCTACCTGCGATGGGTGTGATTTCTGAACTCATCACTGCGTTCTCCAAAAAAACAATTTTTGGTTACCGAGCGATTGCTTATTCATCAGTAGCCATTGCAGCAGTATCCTTCCTTGTTTGGGGACACCATATGTTTGTGTCTGGTCAGTCAACACTTGCTGGTATCATTTTCTCCATCATCACTATGTTTGTTGGAGTTCCAACTGCCATCAAACTCTTCAACTGGATTTCTACAATGTATCGCGGAACAGTGACTTTCGAAGCGCCAATGCTCTTCGCTCTTGGTTTCATGTTTCTCTTTACGATTGGTGGATTGACAGGAGTCTTCCTTGCTTCCACAGGTATGGACGTTCACTTCCATGACACTTACTTCGTTGTGGCTCACTTCCACTACGTGATGGTAGGGGGAACTCTTATGGCTCTTATGGGTGGTATTTTTTACTGGTTCCCTAAGATGTTTGGAAGGATGACTTCTGACCTTGGTGGACGAATCTCTTGGGTTCTTATCTTCACTGGGTTTAACGTAACTTTTTTCCCACAATTCGTACTAGGGGCTATGGGAATGCCAAGACGTTACTTTGACTACCTTCCAGAATATACAAACCTGAACCAAATCTCTACCGTGGGATCTTGGTTGATAGGTCTTGGATTTTTGGTAGGTCTCATTACCATCATTCATGGAATTTTCAAAGGAGAAAAAGCGTCTGATAACCCTTGGGGTGCAAAAACACTCGAATGGCAAACGTCTTCTCCTCCTCCACACGAAAACTTTACTACAACTCCAACAGTAACTGCAGGGCCATATGACTTCCGTTAGTTCTTCAAGTGAATTTCATCACCAACACCATTTTAAGAGTGCAGACCACCAATATGCCTCTTCCAAACAAGGAATTTGGTTATTCCTTTGCACAGAGATCCTTATGTTTGGTGGCCTATTCGTAGGTTACCTTATCTACCATTCTTTGTATCCTACCGTTTTTAAAAACGGTTCCGAAACACTAGATTGGAAAATGGGTGCCGTTAACACAGTTGTGTTACTTGTGAGTTCGTTCACAATGGCTGCTGCCATTAATTATGTGCAACGTGGTCTTCATAAAATTGCTGCCATCATGCTTGCGTTAACAATCGCATGCGCAGCAGCATTTATGGTCATTAAATACTTCGAATATAGCCATAAGTTCCATGTTGGAACTGTCCCCGGCAAATTTTCGTTAGTTGACCCTTCTTGTGCAGCAGGTGGAAAACGAGCAACTTGTGAATCTAAAATTTCCGCTCTCCTCAAAAACCCGGCTGAACTCGAAAAAAACCATGTAAGTGCGGAAGAAGTCACTCGCTTAAAAGCTGTGATCTCCCAACCAAAATGGGAAATGTTCTACGGTTTTTACTTTGTGATGACTGGTCTTCACGGGATCCACGTAGTAGCGGGAGCTCTTCTGATCTTCTGGATTTTCATCAAAACTCTAAGAAGAAAAGTTGGACCTGAATATTACACTCCTGTTGAAGGTGTAGGTCTATTTTGGCACGTCGTGGACTTGGTATGGATTTACCTCTTCCCACTTCTATACTTGGTAGGATAAAAGGGATTATAAAATGGAATACGTAATCAATTACGGACTATACTTCATTGCACTCGTGGCTGTTTTTACACCTGTTTTAGGGTTTGGAATTTTTGCTCCAGGGATTGCAACCGCTACAATCCTTGGATTTATTGTAAACTGGTTTGGTCAATTTTTCCAAACAGATCGTTTTGCAAAATTCACATCCGAAAACAAAGACAACAAATTGCTGAAATTTGTTATGGGAGATGAAGATCATAAAGAAGATCATGCTTCTGCTTCTATGTGGGTAGAGGATGGTGAAGAGGAAGAAGAACACGACCACCATGTGATTTCCATCAAAACATATGTGTTTGTTCTACTTGCTCTATTCTTTGGAACCTTCGTAACCGTTTGGGTTGCTCAATATGACTTAGGAAAATGGAATATGATTGTGGCAATGGCTGTCGCAACTTGTAAAGCTTTCTTCGTTTTAGCTTACTTCATGCATTTAAAGTATGACAATATGCTAAACCGAGTGATTTTCCTCTCAGCGTTTGCTTTCCTTGCGTTGTTATTCGCTTTCTCTTTTGGCGATATCATCTCGAGAATTGCACCAACAACTGATACCCCAGTAAAAACTTTTTTCTAAAAAATTTAGAAAGTAGGTTTTGGAGAAACCCGCCTTCGTGCGGGTTTTTTCGTCTAATTAGGCATTGTGTATCAGCATTTCCAGACGATCGTTTCTAGATTTTTTGATTTAATCCCTGAAAGGAAAATTTATAATTTAGAATATTGTAAAGAGTTAGATCGCCAAACGAGAATCATCCAATTCCCTGGAAGTTTAATCGGCAGCATCGCTTTGCTTGGCTTTGCCTTTGATACTGATGCAAAACTCCACCCAGAATTTCCGGAGATGTTTTACTTTCGGCTCGGATTTACCATCCTTTGTGTTTTTTATATTTTCCTAAACTTATTCAATCAATCACGGAACATTCAATCTAGATTAGAGGGATTAACTTGGGGTTATGTTGTATATGGTTATGTGCTGTTTACTACATCGTTTTTTACGGGAAGAATTGCCGACGACGCACCTTATGTATCTGGATTACAAATGGTAGTCATCATTCTTTCCTTTTTACCACTTCCCAGAAAAACTCTTTTCATATACTATCCAATTTCGATTTTTTTATTCTTAACAGCTGTTATTATATACAAACCAAGTTTAAATACACCAGCCACAGATTATTCGATGCAAAACTTAATTTTAAGTTATATCTTGGGAGTTTTTAGTGGACTGATCATTGAAAGGTACAGATTCCACTCATTTTTAAACCACCTTCGTATCACAAAAAAAAATGAAGAAGTAACAAAAGCTGCAGAAGCTTTGCAAGCATTAAAGTCACAACAAGATGGGGATTATTTTCTAACCACCTTATTGTTTGATCCTCTTATCGGTAAAGAGTTAGATGGTAATGCAGTAACCATAGATACGGTTTTAAATCAGTATAAAAAATTTCAATTTCGAAGTAAGGAATACCAATTAGGCGGAGATTATCTTTCAGTATATAATCTGATCTTACAAGGCAAACGATACAAAGCATTTGTGAATGGCGACGCAATGGGTAAATCCATACAAGGTGCTGGTGGTGCTATTGTGCTAGGAGCGGTTTACAATTCCATTATCATTCGTTCCAAAATGGATCCAACTTCCTCAAACCGTTCCCCGGAAAGATGGTTACATGATTGTTACTTAGACCTTCAAAAAATATTCGAAACATTTGATGGAGCAATGCTCGTGTCAGCCGTAATCGGATTATTGGAAGAGTCAACGGGTACACTTTATTTCATAAACTTGGAACATCCTTGGGTGATTTTATATCGTGATGCAAAAGCGTCATTCATTGAAGAAGAAATTCATTATTATAAATTAGGTGTAATGGAAGTTCCATCCAATCGTTTTATTTCTGTTTTTCAAATGAAAAAGGGAGATAAAATATTCTGTGGTTCAGATGGGAAAGATGATTTGGTTATCTCTAACTCCGGAAAATACCGAGATATCAATGAAGACCAAAACTTAGTGTTAGATTGTATTGAAAAATCAAATGGTGATTTGCAAAACTTGGTATCCGTTCTCGAAACAAAAGGAAAGTATTCAGACGATTTGAGTTTGATTTCCTTGGAATATAACTTAGAATCAATAAGCAAACCAGGGAAGTTTTGGAAAGAAGCAAAAAAATTAATCAAAGAAAGGCAAAATTCCAAAGCTTTAGAATTACTTTTATCTTACCCTTCTGCTTTGGATACATCCATTTTGGAACTAAAATTCATTACAAAATTGTACGAAAAAGAGGGTGATCTTCTGAAGGCAATGGAGTATGCAAGTTTAGCTTTAGAAAACTTCCCATCAGATACAAGTTGGATGTTTCATACATCTGTATTATACAAAAGACTTTATTCCATTTATAAATCTCAATCATTTTTGTTTGAATCACAAGAGTTAAGTGAAAGAGTGCGTCTTCGCCAACCAAATAACATACGGAACTTAATCCATTTAGCGGATGTATGTAGGTTGTTAGGAGACAAAGATCGGACAAGTTATCTTGTTCAAATTCTAAAGAAAATTTCGCCTGAGAATAAAAAACTCGAAGAATTGATTCGTTTGTTATAATTTAGCTTATAATTGAAATAGGATGATTCTGTTCTCTATTTCCATTCGTTTGAATCCATAAAATTCTTTGATCCATTCAAATGCCTCCTTTGTATAAAAGAAGGTATGTGTTTGGTCATTTTTATAATACCAACGATCAAAGGAAATGGAATCGTCATAAGGGTGTGTTAAGATATATAACATTCCATTTTCTTTTAGAAGGGACTTAAGTTTATGGAATTCTAAATTTGGATGATGAAAATGTTCCACTACTTCTGTTAAAATGATATAATCATATTGTTTTGTTAAATTTTCTGGATACGGGTGAAAAAAAGGATCAAATAAAAGTATCTGATACCCTTTCTCTTTGAGTAAAAATTCTACAACTGGTCCAGGGCCAGCACCATAATCCAAACCAAAATCCCCAGGTTTTTGATGTGTTAGGACTTTTTCGACAATGGGTCTCAAAAAATTTTGGTATTGAACATCATGGATATCATTGTTATGTTCAAGGTATCTTTTTTTCTCGTTATCAACTGAAGGTAAAAAAGTTTTATCCATGAAGATGGACAAACAGTTTGTGCACCGATGGTAAACCCTGAATTTGTTTTGGTAAAAGGGATTGGATGGAGAATGGCAAAGAGGGCAATTCATGAGAAACGAATCCCAGTTTCTTTTGAATCAAGTACCTTTCAATGAATATTCCATTAGCGAATGTTAATGTTGTAACTCGTATTGTATTCAAACTTTTAAAGAAATCCTGAACTTTCCCAGATAGGTAGCTTGGATTTTGGTTCATCGCTAATGAATGGAATCCTAAAAAACCAGTCTATTTTTTGGGTTCTCCTTCCGATAATTGTGGTAATAGAGAAATCGGAACGCCCATGCAAAATATAGATTATTCCAGAAAGCTTCGGTCCGGCCGACCCTACGATGGGGAGAATCCAAACCATTCTCCTTTCCCAGCTCCTTCTTATTCTCAAGTCAGCGCCAAACCAAAATCTGCGTTCATCCTCCTCATTGGTGGCATTTTACTTTTTACCTCAGGAATGGTGGTTGGTATCCAATTGGGTCAAAAAGAAAGTAAATTTAAGGAAAACGCTGAAACTTCATTTTCGAATGTAGGGACAAAATCGCAGTTATCTACCATTCCATCTCCTTCCCAAAGGGAAGTGGATGAAACAAACGAAACAGAAAAACCGTCTTCCGAACAAAATGCTTCCTCTCCATTTCCATCTACGTTAAAATTCCCACCAAAAAATGACCAAATCAATTATATGGTACAAATTGGTGATTTTAGCCCAGAAGAAGCCGTTTCAATCGGCAAACAGCTGATAGAATCCCAGCCAAATTTAAGAGGTAGGATTTTTCGCACTTCAACAGGGAAATTATTTGCTGGTTATTTTTACCGATTGGAAGATGCAAAGGAAACTTTGGACATCGTAAAAGGTAAATTGCCCCAATTGACTGGAGCAGAAGTAAAAACCATTCGATTCTGAACTATTTTTGCCAACTTCCTTGACATTGGCCTTTTTTCAGGTATACTCTAGGTAAGAGTATTTACGGAAGTTATTATACTTACTTGGCTACAAAAAAACTAAACGAAAAAACTAAAGAGCCTAAATTCAAGGTTGGGGATTACGTTGTATACCCGATCCATGGAGTAGGTGAAGTCACAGAAGTTGCTAAAAAGCTGATTCTGGGGAAGAAAAAAGACTGTTACAGTTTGGAAATTCAAGGTTCCAAAATGAAGGTCTCTATCCCTGTGGATCGCGCAATGGATGTGGGTATCCGGTCGATCATTGATAAAAAAGAGATCAAAAAAGTTCTCACTCTCCTAAAAAAGGATGAGGTCGACACGGAAGAGGACTGGAAAGTCCGTTACCAGAACAATATGAACAAGATCAAATCTGGTTCTATTTTCGAAGTGGCTGATGTGTGCCGTAATCTTTACAGACGTGCCTATGGCAAAGAACTCTCCATTATGGAGAGAAAGCTCTATGAGAGCGCCTATAATTTAGTAAAGATGGAAATTGCATTGAGTAAGGGTGTACCCCAAGAAGAAGCAGGAAACATTGTTTCCGATGTGCTGGCAGCTTCAGTGCAAGGTATGGCACCACCACCACCTCCAAAAGAATTGGATGATGATCTAGATTTAGAATAAACTTCCGTTTTTACTCAAACTCTTTTACAAGGATTGAGTTATGAAACATTTACTTTCAGCCATTGGGGCATTTCTTGTCACTTCGGTATCGTTTTTCTTTATACATTCAGAATCGCAAAACATCGTTTTGGCGGGCGTACTAGCTGGCGTTGTTCTGGTTTATTCTTTGGTTCTAATTCTCGGTGAGAGAAAATTATTCCCAGAAATTAAAGCAGATGTTGTTCTTTGTGCAAGTGTTGGTGCACTGCTTGGACTCTCCATAGCTGCATTTCCTGTCAGTTTGCTTAATGATTATGGATACAAATCGGTTTCCATTTTTGTTGCTGTGCTTTTTTTCCTAACTGGAGTAAAAGCAGGGGTTTCGTTTTCTAAAAAACCTGGCCTTTCCATTTTTGGTGGTGGCAGTGGTGCACCTGGTTCTAGTTTTTCCATTCCAGGGCTGGAAGGAACGAATTCACATATTCGAGATAAAATTTTAGACACTTCAGTGGTGATCGACGGAAGGATCTTAGACATTGCAGATACACACTTCTTAGATGGCCCACTCATCCTTCCTAACTTTGTGTTACGTGAAATCCAATTGATTTCCGACTCTTCTGATCCGATCAAACGTGCTCGTGGTCGTCGTGGTCTTGAGATGTTAAACAAACTCCAAAGAAAAGGATCGATTGAAGTCAAAATCACTTATACTGATTATTCTGATACTCGAGAAGTGGATGCAAAACTAGTCAAACTTGCTCGAGATACTGGTGGAGCTGTTGTTACCAATGACTTTAACCTTAACAAAGTAGCAGAGTTACAAGGAGTTCGAGTTCTCAACTTAAACAACCTTGCCAATGCATTAAAACCCGTTGTGTTACCTGGTGAAGAGTTTCAAATTTCCGTCATCAAAGAAGGGAAGGATGAAAACCAAGGAATTGGTTACTTGGAAGATGGAACTATGGTTGTGATCGAAAATGGTGGCCATTTAGTTGGGAAAGATGTTCGTGTAGTTGTTACAAGTATCATCCAAACTGCTGCCGGAAAAATGATATTCACAAAAGTACAAAACGGTAATAATAACTACAACAAATCGTAATCTTTTTTTTGTAGTCTAACGGATATGAAACTGGCTCGTTTTTTAATTTCACGCGAAGGGTTCATATCCGTTCTTTGTTATACGGTAACTGCCGTATTTTCTTTTCTCTCCTTTGCTCCTCTCAATTTGCCTATCTTTGTATGGTTTGCTCCTTTCGGACTCTTTATCATCGAAAAAAGAAACCGAGGTGAATGGAAAAAACTCATCTACCACGGATTTGGTTTTGCCATTTTGTTTTATTTGGTGTCCTTCCATTGGGTCTACCATATGACAACTGTTTTTGGGGGATTCGATTGGTATTTAGCCGTTCCCATTTTTATTGGATCTGCTATTTTATTAAATTTTAAATTTCCTGTTTATTTACTTATTTTCTCTTTTTTGGTAAAAAAAGTTGGAAAATTTTTTCCATTGATTGCATCGTTTTCGATTCTGTTTGCTGAATTTTTTACTCCCCAAGTTTTCCCTTGGTACTTCGGCAACGTAGTGGCAGAAAATCAAATTTTAGCACAAAACGCAGAGTATACAAGTGCTTATGGATTATCTGGTTTTTTATTTTTTGTTTCTTATTATTTGTTTTACCTTAAAAATCCGAAAAAATTCCTCCATTTTTTGTCTTTGATTCAGTCTCTGATCACAAAACACCGAAAACTTGCCAAGCAACTGTTAGTTGGTATAGTTTCTCTTTTGATTGTGTTGGTGTTATTTTTTGGGAATGGTTTTTATTTGTACCATAAATGGGATAATGTCCAACCAATCGCAGAACGAGAGGTTCTCATTGTCCAACCGAATGCTCCATTGGAGTTTCGAGACGGAAGAAACCCCGCTGAAGAAATTCGAAATTTAATGACTCGTATCGACCGTATGGTGGAAACAGAATTAAAACAGAAACCAGTGGATTTGGTGGTTTTACCAGAATCTGGAGTTCCATTTTTTACCACCCATGATTCAGAAGTAACTAGATCCATTCGGATATATTGGCACCAATTTGAATCTCTAATGGCCATCATCAGTTTACGACATGGAACCAATTTATTTTATAATGAATTGGATGCAGACATTCCTGGAGGAAAAGAGTCTGCGCGAATCATCCGCAATGACATTCGTACGTACAATTCGTCCGTACTCATGAATCCAAATGGCGAAAGGAAAAACAGTTACCAAAAAGTATTTTTACTCATTTTTGGTGAATACATGCCATTTGAATGGATGTATGCTTTGTCTGGTCAAACGGGACAATTTGCACCAGGAACAAAAATGGATTTGATTCCTTATTATGAAAGTCGTCAAACTCCTTCAAATGTAACGAAAGATTTACATTGGGAAGATACATTTGGGTTGAGTCCGGATTCGGTAAGAGAACATTACCGTTCTAACCAAATTGAAGAAAAAACAATTGGGTCCTTCTTGCCTTTGATTTGTTATGAAGTGATCATCTCGGAATTTGTGCGTAAATTTGAGGGAGATCCAGATTTTATCGTGAATGTAACAAACGATAAATGGTATGGAAATTCAGTTGAATCCTATCAACACCATACCTTGGGTCGTTTGCGTGCGATTGAATTTCGAAAGTGGATCGTTCGATCTACAAATTCAGGAACGTCCGTTTTTACGGATCATTTAGGACGTAATATAGATAACGAATTCACACCAATTGAAACTACGGCAACCATCCGGAAAAAGGTATCGGTTATCCCAGGTGAAATGACATTTTATCGACTTTATGGAAACTTACTGTCTTATTTGTTTATGGGAATTGTAGGACTTGTGTTTTTTGTTTATGCTAAAAGGAATTCGTAATGTTTTATTTGAGAATCGTTTTTACATAGCATTCTATGTTTCCGTTGTCTCTCACATAACATTTATTATATATTCATTTAATCATTCAGACTCCATTTACCAAAAAACTCTTTGTGGTCCCGCTTGGATTTATGCAACCGAAGATGAGAAAGAACTCTCTTTTGAAATGAGTTTTGGTAAAAATATGGGTGAATCAGGTGATTCTGAATCAAATGAAGATCCTGGTGAGGGCCAAGAGGAAGGGGAGGGTGAAGGCAAAGAAGGTTTTTCTAAAGGAAAATATAAGGGAAGCCAGTGGGAAGATTTGGTTCAAAATTTAGAAGGAACCTCAAACTTAAGAAAACAGTTCCGAAATGATTATGATCAAATCAATGAAAATTCAGGTGTTGCTGATTCTTATATCAAAAGACATCGAGATTTTGAAGACATTATTGTTAAAGATGTTCTTCCCACTTTAAAAAATATCAGAGATCCATTTAAAGTAGATATTGATTCTGCAGAAGACAATTTATATTTACACAAAGAAAGAAACCGTATCATAGAAGAATTCCGTAAAGGTGAGGAATCAACTTCACCAATTACAATGAAATTATCAAAAGAAGGGGAACTTCCACCTAAATCTCCTTTATCGATGCCAAAAGAGGATCGAACCAAATACTTAGATCGGACATTAAAACAAAAAAAAGAAAAGCAGTTAGATGAATTTATTTCAAGGTTTATGGGATATGACCCCAATAAAGGAGATTTGAATTTATTTGTAAGAGATTTGTATTATGAAAACTTACAAAGGTTAGCATACCCTTTTAGTAACGATATGAGTTATTTTGCTATCGATTACTTCCAAGAAAATCTGAATAAAGAAGATTTTTTGAGACAAATGATGGCGGCTTTGTCAGCTCAATTAGGAACCAATACTGGAACTGAAATTTTATTTTCGATTGAAAATATCTATTACATCCAAGGAAAAGCTCTCGAACAATACTTCAGAGTTAAAGATTATTTAAAAAACTCTTCACCCGAACAAAAACAAACTCTTAGGTATGAAACTCTCCGGCAGGTGGAAGCTAAGTATAAAAATCTTTTGAAAGAAAAAAAGATTCTGAATGTGATGGATGCCGAAGAAGCCTATGTGAAAAAAAGAATCGATATTCTCGATACTCTTCTCACTCACACTCCAAATTTTTACCGAACAAAGGATGGAATGTTTGAAAAAGCTAAAGTCCTATGGGAACATGGGCAGTGGAAACAAGATTCCAAACTCCAATCGGATGCTTTGAAACTTTGGTACCAGATTCCAAAAATACCGAAGAATGGAGATTTTTTAAACCAGGAAACTTTTGATACCATTCAACTGTTGTTACGTGACGTTGGTGATCCAGCTGATGCAAATGTATTATCGCAACAAACAAAAAGCCAAATCGAATATGCTTTGAGAACAAGACTTGATGATGTTATGTCGAAGAAGAAATTGAGAGAAGATCGACTTCTTTGGCCAAAAACCAAATAGATCCTTTTGCAATAACTAGTTTTTAAGTTTTAATATTCTCTAATCCATTTTCATGGAATTCGGTTGCCCATTGGTCATGAAAAGGGGTTTCTTTTTCGATTCGTTCTTCAATGGCCATTTGGGAAATCGCAGTTTCTCCATAGTGGCGCAGGAAATCACGGTGGGCCAAACGTTCTATGAGAGCTTGCCAAAATACTTCGTCTTCATAGTCTTCCAGAATATCAACAAGACCACTTTCTTCTTCAAACTCACGAGTCAGGTATGGTTCTCCATTATTTTGGTCAATTTGGACAATATTACCTAAACCCGCATGTTCAGCTTGTGAGAAAACATGGCGAACAACGTCTGCAAATCGAGAATCAGAATCTGGTTCATCCTCCGATCTGTCTTTGGCTTGTAATGTGGAAATGACCCAATCTCCCATATAAACTAATTTGAGCAGGGTTTCGTATTGTTCTAAGGAGAGTTCCATTTCCATTTAGGATCAGGATTGGTTACGAGGTTGGGAAGAAAAGAGTTTTTTTCAGAGACTTCCGAGGAGAAATCCTGGAAAAAGCCATAAAAACTCAATCCTCTAATAAGATTTCTTTGTTTCGGAGAGGTCTATATTTATCTCGCACAATAGCAGTTATATCATCAATCGCGATTAGCACTTCCTGGTTTGGGTCGTTGTTTTCATAAGGTAAATAAAAGAATCCTAAAATACGAATGGAACTTTTTTGTAGAAAAACCCGATCGTTTTGGTCGAAATTTTTTGAAATGGAAACAGTGATGGTTTTCCAACCACGGTAGTTTAGCGAAGTAAGGTTTAATTGTCTAACTTCTGCATCTTGCGTTTCTATGATCAGTGTTAGGTTCCCACTCGATTGAGAAGAGTAAATCGGGATGGAGATCTCTTTAATGAAAGCATTCACTTCAATGGGTTTCGGAAAGTACAATGAAAATGGTAAATTGGCATCTTTGGGAATCCGAAGCACAAGTGCTTGTTTGGAGCCAGGAATGGGTGCTGTGAAATTGTTTGATAGGCTGATTTCGGGAAGTTTTGTTCCTTTTTCCAATTTTGTGCGCAAATGACTCGCATTGAAATTTGAAAGTTCAAAATTTTCGAGAAGGATTTCCCTCCAAATGCCAGTCTCGCCATTGATTTCGGAATGGAATGGAGAAATGAGAAAAAGTGTTAGGATTATGGTGTTTCTTAAAGCAATCATGTTGACAATATTTCCTTACAAAGAGGATATATATGTTTTATCTGTAAAAAGGAGACATATACTAATGCAGGCGCACAAATACCTTTTGGCCATTTTAACAATTTTTTTCGCAGGCCAAATCTCAGCACAGGTTGCTGACCCAAAAGCCACTACTTCCACCAAAGACAAGGCAATTCAAAAAACTGAAACCACGTCTACACAAGCCAAAGATGGTGTGAACAAAGTTGAGACAACTGTAAAAGACATTTTGGGAGACAAAAAAGAAGCTGGAGCTTCTACAAGTGATGCACCCGCTCTTTTTATCACTAGTAAAACATCGTTTTCTTTAGACGCAAAAGATGATTCGTCCATGATCGATTTCATCGAATGGAAACCAAAAAATGGTGAGTATAGAAGATTCACTCAACCAATCCGTATTTCGGAAGAAGGACTTACTGAGATTTACTACCGTTCCGTTGATAAAGTAGGGAACGCAGAAACTCCAAAAATCCTTGTTGTGAATGTAGACAATACTGCTCCACGTGTGAGCCTTGTTCCACAAGAACAACTGTTTGTTTTAGACGGAGTTCCTTTTGCTTCTAAAAACAACACATACACAATTGTTGCGGAAGACCGCCAAACAGGTGTAGAAAAAGTTCAATTCAGTATCAACCAAGAAGCTTCTAAAGTTTACGCTGATCCAATCAAATTGGAAGTTGGTGGTGCAAATACAATTAAGTATTCTGCAACTGATAAGTCTGGAAACTCTTCTCCAGAGTCTTCTATGATCATCACTGTTGACGATGTAAAACCTACAATTGAAATCGTTCCTTCTTTCCCTTTAGTGGACATCAATGGAAAAAATTTCCAAAGAAAAGGAAACGTATTCTATGTAAACGCAACTGACAAAGAATCTGGTGTGAAAAAAATCTTAGTTAAAGTTGACGAAGAAGAATTCAAACCTTATGTAGAAGCAATTGCAATTGAAACACAAGGGGATCACGTGATCAAAGCTATGGCTGTTGACAATGTTGGAAACCAATCGGATGTCATCGAAGTAAAACTTACTGTTGACTTAACTCCTCCAACTTCAACAATCCAAAAAGCAAGTGAAGGGCCAAAAGTAGAAGCGGCACCTGCTCCGCAAACTACAACTCCTGCTAAGTAATTTTTAAAAAAGTAAGACCAAACTCTTACCTAAAAAACCCCTTTCTATATGAGAGGGGTTTTTTTTTCACTACTGTCATTTTTATTTCCAAAGTACTGTATCCGTTGTGGGCAACACGATCGATTCTCAGACATTTTCGGTTTGTGTAAAGTTTGCACCAAAAATTGTGCCAGATCACAAGACAGCTGGAAAACACCTTTTTCCATTCCGAAACCAGTGGATCGTTTTGTATTTTATGAGGAAACTTACTCTTTGCAAAAGAGAGACCTGATCGCCAAAGAACTTTTCCTTTCCTTAAAATTCCAAAACGAAAAACAAATCTCCAACTACTTCTGTTTAGGTTGGAGGCAGTTGGCAAAATTTTGGAAACTCGACCCTCCCGATTGTTTTGTAATGGTTCCTTCCAAACCGAAACCTGGACCAAAACCTTACCATGTCGCCTGGTCGTTACGAAATCGGCTGATACGAGGCCTAAAATTAAGGGAAGATACGAGTCTTCGTAAGGTTTCAAAGGACAAACAGTCGGAGAAACGATTTGAAGAGAGATTTTTTCATGCAAAAAAGGCATTCGAATTCACAAAAAGTGATAGAATCATAGAAGGACTTCATGTTCTACTCGTAGATGATATATTTACGACAGGTGCCTCACTCAATGAAATTGCTCGGTTGTACAAACTGAGAGGGGTAAGGAAGGTAACTTGCGTAGTTTTCTTGTTAAGCGGGGTGATTGAATCGAATGGATGTTCAAGTCAAGGATGACATAAGGATTATCAAATTTTCTGGAGCCATTTTAAAAGTGGATTCCGATGAAATTGAAAAAGAATTGTCAAAACTCACCCAAGGTTCTGTTAAAAAAATCATTTTAGATTTAACTAAAGTTCATCATATATGTTCAACTGCTTTAGGGATTTTTGTCGCCACAAAACGTAAGTTAAAGCCTTTGAACGGTGATATTAAGGTGATTGTGGTTGATGAAGATTTAATCCAATTATTCGAAATCACAATGTTAGATAAAGTTTTTGAAATTTTTCCTGACTTGCCTTCTGCAATGGAAGGTTTCCAGTTAGACGAGGAAGATTCCCACTGACAAAAAAAACGTTAGCATTTGCATCTGGAAGTGATCATAAGCGAAAAGAAATGCAAATGTTACTCTCACCTTTGGGTTATGAGGTAGTCACACCAAAAACTTTAGGCATCAACTTCGAACCAGTAGAATCTGAGTCTACATTTGTTGGTAATTCATTTATCAAATCCAGAGAACTCTTTCGCCTAACAGGCCTTCCGTCTTTTGCTGATGATTCTGGGATTTGTGTGGATGCTCTTTCTGGGGAACCGGGAGTATATTCCGCAAGATTTGGTGGTCTTGGGCTTACCGATAGAGAACGTGCTCTCTATTTACTTGAAAAGTTAGGAGAGAATCCGAATAGAAAGGCATATTATAATTGTGTTGTGAGTTATGTAGATACGATTCACCAAGTTTCCTTTGATGGAAAGGTAGAAGGGTTCATCACCCATGATTATGATGAAATTGGAAAGTATGGATTTGGATATGATCCTATTTTTTATTATCCGAATTTCGGAAAACGGTTTTCAGAAGTCCCAGAAGAAGAAAAAAACAAAGTCTCACACCGAAAAAAAGCGATGGAACTATTTTTGGAATGGTTTCAAAATATTCAGTAACGGAAGTTAGCTTAACTTAACTTTTTGTATCGAACGGATTTTGTGGAATCATCATGAAACCAATTGTCCTTTTTGATTCAAAATGTTGAAGTATGAAACTCTCAATGATTCGCACAACCAACAAATTTTTTGCAATCTTATTCTTCTTTCCAGTTTTATTGGGAAAAAGTTTTCAATTAGAAGCACAAGTCATTTGTGGAGGGGCAGAGTGTGCAAACATTCCTTCCGAATACCAACTCCTCGGAAATTTTGCGGGCCCCGCTTTAGATCGAATTTATACGAATGGCTTTCTTCGGTCCATGGGAGAGAATGCAGTATTACAAAATCTGAATGCAAACCAATCAGGTGCCCAGAATGTTCCCTCCTACCGTTTGGGCTTAGGTTACACGATCGCAAGAGGACAAGCTAAAGCACGTGATTTGTATTATGAAAACTCTGAACTTAGAAATTTGCCAAAAGAAGGTGTCGCTGCGTCTCCTTCCTTCAATTTTACAGCCAATCTGAGTCAATTGTTTCAAACTCCTTATGCCAGTCGTTGGAATGTCACAACACATTTTTTCCCTTATGAATTTACGGAAGCAAATATTCCATTCGTAAAGATTCGTAATACTGAAGTTAGGGGAAAGATCCAAAACTATGGAATTTTGTTTCGTTATTTCCCAGAATCTTCTGGTTTTTCTTTTGGATTTGGATTTTTTCAAACAAACCAAGACTTATACTTAAGTTCGTATGATCGTAGAACCACTCAGTTCCGAATCGACGGAGAAAAACGAAGGTGGTTGGGAATCAATGATTTGTATTACCAATCAAGGATATCTTCTTTTTCTTTCGATGTGAAATACAATTGGACAATTGGAATTTTATCTATTACACCTGGTTTTGGATGTGTATACAATGAAGGATATACTTCAATTCAAGTGAGTCGGTATGCACTGATTTCAACTCGATCTAATCCAGATGATTTTTCGACCTATCCGAGTGTTATTGGAATTCGTCTCGCTACTCGTTATGATCATGTTTCCAGTTTTGGATATGGAAGTTTAGGCTTACGATTTGGACAGGGAAGGTTTAGTGTGACTACGGAAGTGATGGCAGGGAGAGAAATGCAATCAGCAAATCTCTCCTTAAATTACCAATTTTAAGGGGTAAGGATTGCTCCCCCAGTAAGTCGTTTGTAAAAATCGTTTCCTTCTCTTTCCAAAAATTCTTCGTAATTTCCTTTGAAGTCTTTGATTCCTTCTGGAGTTACTTCAATAATTCTAGTACAAAGTGAGGAAATAAACTCCCTATCATGCGAAACCAATATCACTGTTCCATCAAACAAAGATAAGGCGTAGTTTAGTGCTTCGATCGTTTCTAAGTCTAAGTGGTTAGTTGGTTCGTCAAGAGCGATTACGTTGTCACCAGCAAGGATCATTTTTCCAATGATCATACGAGATTTTTCACCACCCGATAACACAGTTGTGGATTTGTTGGCCATATCACCTGAAAAAAGCATCCTACCTAAAATTGCACGAATCTCTTGTACTTCTGTGCCTTGAGGTGAATTGCGAAGTAACCATTCAACCAGAGTATCTGCATCTGGTTCCATTGCTTCTCTATGGTCCTGCGGGAAAAAAGATGTTTCTACCGAATCACCCCATTTTACTTGGCCAGAATCTGGTTCCAATTTTTTTAATAACATTTTAAGAAGTGTGGTTTTACCTACACCGTTTGTTCCAACAATCCCCACCTTCTCACCTTTCGTAATGGAAATGCTAAAGTCTTTGATGACTGGTTTTCCATCATATGACTTTGTAATGTTGATTGCTTCGAAGACATCTTTTCCTAACACACGTTTTGCTTTGAAACGGATGTAAGGAGCTACCCTTGAAGAAGGTTTTACCTCTACCATATCAGATTTGATTTTTTCGATCATCTTTTGACGAGACGTAGCTTGTTTTGATTTACTAGCGTTAGCTGAGAATCTTGAAACAAACTCCTGTAAGTCGGCAATTTTTTCTTTTGCTCTTTTGCTGTCATTCATGAGTTGTTCGCGGGATTGTTCAGCAGCAATCATAAAGTCGTCGTAGTTCCCTGGGAAAACTCGAATGGTATTATAGTCAAGGTCAGCGATATGAGTGGCAACTGAGTTGATAAAGTGACGGTCGTGGGAAATCACGATGACCACACCTTCATAATTGATGAGAAGTTCTTCTAACCAGTGGATGGTTTTGATATCTAAGTGGTTCGTTGGTTCGTCTAGGAGGAGGACATCTGGTTTTAAAAATAACACTTGGGCAAGGAGAACTCGTAATTTGAACCCACCTGTTAAAAAGTTAAGCGGACGGTTGTGAGCAGTGGTAGGAATTCCAAGACCTTCTAAAAGTTCCCCCGCAACCGATTCGGCTTCGTATCCACCCATATCTGCAAATAATTCTTCAATTTCGGAAATCCGGATCCCTTCTTCGTCCGTCATGTCTTCTTTGGCATAAATGGCGTCACGTTCTGCCATTAGGTTCCAAAGTTCAGGATTCCCTCGTAAAACAGTGCCTAGTACGGTCTCATTTTCGTATTCATAGTGGTCCTGCTTCAAATACCCAACTTTTACGTCCTTGTCGAGGACCACAGAGCCTGCAGAGGGCTGTAGAATGCCCGCCAGGACCTTCATGAAGGTCGATTTTCCCGAACCATTGGCTCCAATAAGCCCATAACGGCACTCCGGTTTGAATTTAATGGAAACGTTTTCAAAAAGGGGTTTTTTCCCGAAGGAGACTGTAATGCCGCTAGCTTGGATCATAGGTCAATTTTCTAAGGGAATCAGAGGTTTCAACCGACATTTCGTATGGTATGGCACGGATTCTACTCATCATTCTCTTCCTTTTTGGGAGCGGACTCACCAGTTCGCAAAGTATAAAAAATGGAATCCAGGTTTTGGAGGGAGACCTCATCAATACAGGCCATCTTTTGCGAACAGAAAAACAAGTATTCCGCATCACGAGTACAACCTTACAGGAAGAACTCGCTTATCTAAGTGGGAAAAAAGTACGGATGTTATGCGATGTGCAAGGGGATGGATGTTCACCCATTCGCTATGAAATTGAACCATTTGAAACGGGAAAAACTCCTGATTGGACCTTAAAAAAAATCCCAAGGTATGTAACACAAGGGTTATTCTCCTTTAATCCACAATGTACTCCTGATGGGAAAATACTATTTTGGACTGCCCTTGTGAGAGAAGGGGGCAGGTCCACTCAGAAAATTTGGGCATCAAAACGAGACCAATTTGGGTTTTGGATGGCAGGTGAACAATTGCCATCTCCATTAAACAACCGTTATCCTTCGGCCGTGATTTCTGCTTTGCCAGGTGGGAATGAACTTTTTGTATTTGGAAACTTTGGTGAGGATGAATTACTCGATCAACTCAAACGTGAGATGACACAAAAATCGCAATTGGCAACAAGAGAAGCAGCCAATGCCAAAGAATTTCATATTGTTCTCACTAAATTAGAAAACGAATACAAAGAAAGATCAGAAAAAATCCAAAATAGAGCACCCTTGTATAAAACTCGTAAAACGGAAACTGGTTGGTCGTTACCAAGTCCAATCCATTTCCCAAGTTTTTATAATTGGTACAAAAAAGCAGATAATCCCAACCAACAAGTATTTGGTGGATCAGCATTGTCTTCCAGTGGTAGAACTTTGATTTATTCGGCCCAACAGAAAAAAAATTTTGGAAAACTCGATTTATATGTGAGTTTACAAAACGAAGCAGGAATTTTTGAAGATGGAATTAACCTAGGAAATACCTTAAACACAGGAGAAGAGGAAATGGCTCCTTTTCTTGCACCTGATGATCGTACCTTGTATTTCTCTTCCTCCGGAAGAAAAGAAGGGATTTCTATTTTTATTGCAAGGAGAAATGGTGATTCTTGGACAACATGGTCGGAACCACAGGAATTGTCTCCTAACCTAAGAGGCGTTAACTTTTTTAGTATCCCTGCTGTTGGGAACTGGGCCTATGTATCAAGAGAGGGTGAGTTGTTTATGGCAGCAATCCCACAACATTTTCAACCAGATCCTGTTATGGTGATCAAAGGGAAAGTTGTAGATGAAGAAGGAAAACCGCTATCTGCATTTGTCCAATATGAGTCTCTCTTAAAGAAAAAAACCATTGGGTCCACCATCAGTGATCCAACTACAGGTGAGTTTAGTCTGATTTTACCTTATGATGAAAATTATGGATTTTACGGTGAAAAAGAAGGTTATTTACCTGTCTCACAAAACCTTAATTTGTTGGGAAAAGAAAAGGAAGATAAAGAGAAAACTGTTTTACTCGTTTTACCGAAACTAAGGAGAGGAAATCAAATTGTGATGAACAATTTGTTTTTTGCCTTTCGATCTGCAGACTTTGCCAAAGAGTCTGAACCAGAACTTGACAGATTGGCAGGAATTTTGAAAAAAACCTCCAATTTAAAGGTACTCATCGAAGGCCATACGGATAATGTTGGTACAAAAGTCGCCAACCAAAAGTTGTCCTTGGAACGTGCAAATTCAGTTGCCGTTTATTTAAAGTCTAAACATAAAATAGAAGAGGCGAGGATTTCTGTGATTGGTCTCGGGCCAAGTAATCCCATCGCAGACAATGCGACGGAAGAAGGCCGAGCTGTGAACCGAAGGGTAGTTTTTAAAATTTTGGAAGAGTGAATCTGTGGACATCAAGAATATCAATATACCCAAAGTCAATGTAGACACACAAAAAATGATGGGGGCTGTCGATGGCCTTGTGGATAAAATCCCCCCTCAAGTCCAAGATTTACTCAAAAAAATCGCCATCGCTCTTTTTGTTTTTTTTCTGATTATGGCGATTTACATTGGATGGTCCAATGGATGGGAAAATGCCAAACCACAAGGACAACAGTTAGCACAAGATACACGCAGTTTGTTCATTATGGAAATTGAAAGGGATTACAATCGTAAACGCAAAGATGTTCGAATGTCGGACCCTGAAGATTTAAAATATGAATCCAATCGCCGGATGCAATTTGATTTCCTCAGTGAAAGAGAATCAAATGGATACACACACGATACGATTCCCGAAGAACAAGAGTTTTTGGGAAAAGAATATGATTTTAGAAATCGAAAATCAGAAGATACATCTGTACCTCCCATTTACACTCCGTCAGGTGATGGTTTAATCCCTTCTCCTATTGATGTACAACCTGTATCTCCAAAAGATAGTTTAGAACCATCTCAAGCATCTGATGATGAGGTTAGGATGCAAAAAATGTTAACTCGTGTTTCTGAATTGGAAAAAAAAGTGAAGGAAAAAAACGAAGAGAAAAATTTAGAAACTTTAAAACTGCCTAAACCTCCTGAATCAAAAGAAGGTTTTGGAAAACCAAGAAGTTTAGAACGGATTCCAAAAGACCTCCGATGAATTGTCTAACCAAATGTTTATACTGGTTTGAAAAACAATGGTTAGTTTTAACCATTGCTTTCTTCCTTTTTCCTGTTTGTATTTTTCACCCGATTACAGCTGAACCTCCTGAGATTTTTTTACCTTTTCCTGAAACTTGGAAAGAAACAAATCCGAATGTTGATGAATTCAATACTGCACCTTCTTCTGCAAACATCCAAACAAAACCAAAGGAATCTTCGACTGTTTCCAATCAAAATGGAAACAATATACAAACACCCACAAACTCAGGTGTAGTTCCTTCCAATTCTAAAGACCAAGTTTCCATTAACACTTCTTTACCAACATCAGGACCAATTCAAGAACCAAAGGTTCAAGATAAAAAGAAAAAAAAGAAGGAAGTGATCGATCCTTCCAAAGCTTCGTTTCAAAAAGGTAAGGCATACCTTTCCAGAGACCAGAAAAAATCGGCTGAACAAGAATTTGCCGATTCTTATAATAAAGAAGGTGATTCTGCAAAATACTCTCGCACTGAGAACACCAACTTATTTGGATTAGATGGAAAGGATAAAGAATCCTCAGGTTTAGTCGAAAAACAAGAAGATCCTGATCTAAAAATTAAAACTCAATTTGAGTTAGCAAGATCTTTGGATCGGATTGGGAATCCTGATTCGGAAGAAAAAGCTTACAAAGAATATCTGAAGTTGGTCACTGAATTTCCAAAACACCCAGAACTCACACCTAGGGCACATTATGCGATGGCGATTTTGTTAATTCGTAAAAAAGAATTCCGATCGGCGGCCCACCAATTGGTGAATGTGATCAAAAACTTCAAAGAATCTGAAGAATTTTTGCCAGCACATTATTATTTAGGTAAAATTTACGAGAGCAGTTGGGATGAAAGAGATTTGGAACGTTCCTTAAAATACTACCAATTGTATTTAAACGGAATTGATGGAAAAAATCCAAAACCTGGTTATGACTTTCGAAAGGAAACCCGAGAGAGATTACGGGTCCTTGGTTCTTCTATTTAAGTTAAGTTCTATTTACGAAAAAAGCTTAAAAACAATTTGCCATCATGCGATGGCAACGTTCACTTCGATCCTTCCAAACTTGGAGTATAAGTTGATGGAAAGAGTTGGTTTTTTATTGAATCGGACAGAAGTACTTTGTGATTCTTGGATATTTGGTGTTGTGATTTCCACAGATTGACCAGCTGAAGTAAAGATATTCATAGCATTCCCTGTTGTCATGTTGGCAATCTCACCGAGGATGTCTTTGTATTCATTTTTAACATCTTCGTCCGACAAACCTGGCACAAGTTTGCGAGAAATTTTATAAGCCGCATCATAATTCATACTATAAACGACTTCACCACTGAAGGATCCAACAACTCCAATGACTATGGCTATCTCATGGCTAGGTGCAGGGGAATCTTTGATCCCAATTTTTCCTCGGATTAAGTCCTGTTGTAAAACATCGCGGAATACGATGGTCGCAGCTTCCAGGAATGGGTTGATGAAGTCGGCTTTGATTTGCATTATTCTAAAGAGAGAAGGCCTTTTTTCTCTACGTTGTATTCTGCTGCTAAGGACTGGTTTATTTCAAGAAAAAAGCTTAGAAGTTGTCTTTGTTTCAAAAAATCTGCTGCTTGGTCTTTGGCTGGTGACGCTGTGGGTTGTCCGTAGGTTAAGGCACTAAATTCCACATACACTTGTTTGTCATTGTCTGAAAAAGGTCCAACGACTGTCTTTTTGCTAAATGGGTCGTTTGCTAGAGATTCCCAAAATTTACTTGAGTTTGCCAATCGGTAACTATTCCCACGGTTCGATGTGACTAGTTTTAAATCAGACAAAGAAGCTCCCGATACGATTTCGATTGGCTGTCCTGATTCACTTGCAATCGCATCCAATGCATTTGGTTCAGAAATTTTTTGACTGATACGGGTTTTCCAGACTTCGGCTTCTTTCCGTTTGCGGTCAAATTTGAGTTTGGAAAGGAGGAGGGGTTTTCTCACATCGAAGCTAACAAAATTCCCAGAAGGGTCTTTGGAAAGAGTTCCTTCTTTTTTTTCCTTCTCATATTCTTTTTGTAATTCAGCGTCAGTGATGTTGATTTTGGCCTCAACTGCATTGAGCAAATTGACTTCAGAAATAGCCACCAAACGGAACGAAATTTTGGCACGTTTGGCTTCACTTTCAATCTCGGTTTCGTTTTCAGAAGGTGTGAGAGGTTGGTCTAAGAAGTTAGGAAACAAAGCAAAACCGGTTGCCGAATCAATGCGGTAATTCATGGGTGCGGAGCGGTAAATTTGTTGGTAAATTTCAGTAAGGGAGCGAGAATCCTCTTCCCCGTAACCAGCTTGGCTCACCGATTCCTTATGGATTTCTCGGGCTTGTTTGGACATTTCCCGTTTGATGCTAATTTCTGAAACTTGGAACCCAACAGCAGATGCAATATCATTGGCTATGTAAATTTCACGCACAGTGGAGTAAGCACAGGAATTGAGAAGTTCCGGATTTTGGGCAGTTTCCCTTCCGTATTGTTGGTAACGGTAATAACAATCACGTTTTGCCGCATTGAAGTAATCCACAGGGATACTGCGTCCAGCAATTGAGCCAGCTTTTGTGGAATTTTGACCTGTTATGGCTCCGATGAGGCTTTGTTCTGCATCACCTGGTAAAAAAGTGATGATAAGAGTTCCTACCAATACGAATAAAAAGAGAGCAATGATGGTACGATAAATTTTTTCTTTGAGAGTAGAGGGTTCATCTTCGAACATAAAGGAAAGGTTTCCGTTTCTAAAACCCTTGTAAAGAAAAAATGTAATCAAGGGATTTGTACTTTGGCAAGATAATATAGGTAGTATGTTGTTTGCCGCATTCGCAATGATTCTCGTGGGAGTTCTGTGCTTTATTTACGTAGCCCTGTCTCCTGGGAAACCGAAACAAACAACCTACCAACCTCGAAAACCCCTAAACCAAGGGCAATTTCGGATGCCTGAGAGGCCACAGGTTCCCCCTCAACTTGACGAACGTATCCGAAGAGAACGTACGATTTCGGAAGACAGACATCTTTCTGATTCACAAAAGGAAGAACAAACTCCATCAGTGGTACAAAAATCAGAGGTTCTTCGGCCAAACGATTTAGGAAACTTAGAATCAGAGCCTATTCCACCAAAAGAGAGTCTTTTTGCGATTGAAGGTACATTGTATTTGGATCATTCAGGTAAACTGACGTTTGGTGAGGATTCAATTGATTTGGATGTTATGGAAGATGGACTTCGAAATTTCAAACGAGTGGGAAGTGGGAATTTAAGGGAAGAAAACGGAAAGTTTTTGTTCCACTCAGGCAACGTAACTTATACGTACACACCTGAAGAACTTGACCAAGTGGTCCTACACAACCAAGGGATTGTTTTCATTTTAAAAGAACCAAAAACTCCAAGGCCTGTCTTTTTTACAAAAGAAATTGATACCTTTAAAGAGTTTCTAAAACAAGCTGCTCTCAACTAACGGAATCAGTTCTCGGAACTTCCTCTAACGTTTATTATATTCTAATTTGTTTGCTAGAATCTGTTCCATTGTCTGCATCGATGATTTTTATCATTATTTTGCAAGCCTTGTGATGAGTTCGATTTCTTTTTCCCCACAACGTAATTGGATATAGGCTTTTAGTTTTTCCATTTCTTCTTTTGCAATTTTCTCTGTATTTACATTGCCGATGTCCATTTGGTTTTGGTAAATTTCGGAGAGGATTTCGAATTTTAATTTATCCATTCCTGTTGTAGAAAGATCTTGTAGTAACACAAGTTCTGTGCCTTCCAGCGAATAGTATTTTAACTTGTTTTTGAGTTCTTCTTCTTGAGTTTGATCAATTTTGGAACCAAGTAATGTGATTTCAATTTTTGATTGATTGCCGTATACAATGTTCTTTTCTAAAACCCTTCTTCCGTTTGTGATGATTTCCTTTCGGATGAACTCTTCTGCTTTGCCTTTAAAAAACGAGGAACGAACAATTTGATAGGCAGTGAAGACCGATGGTATGATCACAATAAATGAAAAAATGGCTAAATACAGTTTTATTTTGGTTTCTTTTTCTTTGTACAAACCCCAATCCACTTTTGGGAACTCCATATAACGAACGAATATGAAGGTTGCGATTGTTATGAAGATAGAATTGATGAGAAATAAATAAATAGCTCCAAAAAAATATTGCCAATTACCTTGGGAAAGTCCAAAACCTGCGGTACAAAGTGGAGGCATGAGGGCCGTCGCAATGGCAACTCCTGCAATGGCAGTTCCTTTTTCTTTTCTTGTATTGGCAATGATTCCGGTCGCACCTCCAAAAAGAGCAATCAGGGCATCATAAATGGTAGGAGTTGTGCGTGCTAAGAGTTCCGACTGTGTCTGGTTTGTCTAGGTCATCAAGGAGGTGGAAACGAGGAGTTAACCATTGGAAAAAAGAAATAATTTGGTTTTCTTTGGATGCCATAATCTATTAGACATCCAAAGAATTATCTTTCGTAAATGAGTTTTTAGACTCCTCCTACCATCACATGTTTTGTGATGAGGTAATCACCAACCGATTCAATCGAAAGATCTTTACCAAATCCTGATTGTTTGAAACCACCATGTGGTGTTTCAGATGCAAGAGGTAAGTGGTCATTCACCCATACTGTTCCAAACTCTAATTGTTTTGCAACTCGCATAGCGCGCGCTACATCTTTTGTCCAAATCGAAGAAGCAAGGCCATAATTGACATCATTGGCAAGTTTTACTGCTTCTTCTTCTTTGTCATAGGATTGGATGGTAAGGACTGGTCCAAAAATTTCATTTTGTACGATATCAAAGTTTTGTTTAACATCTGTTATTACCGTTGGCTCAAAAAAGTATCCTTTCTCCAAACCTTTGGGAATCCCACCACCTGTTAGGATTTTCGCACCTTGTTTTTTCGCCCTATCCATAAATCCCATCACACGTTCTCTATGGATAAGAGAGATGAGTGGTCCCATTTCTGTTTTATCGTTGAATGGATCTCCTACTTTCACTGATTTCATTGCATCTACGACTGCATCGGTGATCTTTTTTTGGAGTGTTTTGGGAACGATGATTCTTGTTGCTGCCGTACAGTCTTGGCCAGAATTACATGTGGCACCGAAGGCCGCTTTCTGTGCAAAAAGATTCACATCCACATCATCAAACACAACCAGTGGTGCTTTACCACCAAGTTCTAAATGCACTCGTTTTAAAGAATCTGAAGCCGACTTCATGATATTTTTTCCTGTGCCAGTCGATCCAGTAAGAGATACCATACGAACAAGAGGGTGGTCCACGATGGCTTGGCCAGTGGCATTACCACCAGTGACAACATTAAAGACACCATCAGGAATCCCAGCTTTTTTAGTTAACTCGGCTAACATGAGTGTGGTGATTGGAGTTCCAGGTGCCGGTTTTAAGATAATTGTACAACCTGCAGCAAGAGCTGGTCCAAACTTCCAAACGGCCATAAGAAGTGGGTAATTCCAAGGAGCAATTTGACCGACAACACCTACTGGTTCTCTACGTAAGATGGAAGTGTAACCAGGTTGGTATTCATTCGCACGGCTACCATGAACATCTCGTGCTGCAGTTGCAAAAAAACGAATGTTATCAATGGCAAAAGGAATGTCTCCCGCCAAACTTAAGTTTTTGTATGGTTTTCCTGCATTGAGGGATTCCCATTTTGCAAACTCTTTTGTTTTTTCTTCCAAAAGGTCAGCCAATTTCCAAATGGCTTTGGAACGTTCACTTGGTGTGAGTCCAGACCATCTACCATCATAAAAGGCTTTATGAGCAGCTTTTGCTGCTTTGTCTACATCGGCTGCACTTGCATCTAATACTGTTGCAATTTTTTTTCCAGTGGCTGGGTATTCGATGTCCATCGGTTTTCCACCAGTAGAATTTGCCCATTTCCCATCGATCCAAAGTTTATACTGTTTCATACCTAGGTTAGATTTCCTTTAACGATTTTGCTATGATATTTAGACCTTCTTTCACGACTGATTCTTCCGCTGTGATAGGAACTAAAATTCGGATTACATTTCCATACACACCACAAGAAAGTAAAACAAGACCATGTTCTAAGGCTTTTGTTGTTAATTTTTTTGCCATATCAGCAGAAGGTTTATTGGCATCACCGTTTTCAACGAGTTCAAAGGCAACCATCCCACCAAACCCGCGTATTTCGCCAATGTTTGTGTTGGATTTTTTGATCTCGTTTAGTTCCTTCACTAACATGGTTCCTAATTGTGTTGATTTTTCTAAAATTCCTTCTTCTTCGATGAGATCCATAACGGCAATCCCTGCAGCACAAGCGACTGGGTTTCCCGCATAGGTTCCTCCAAGTCCGCCTGGTTCTACAGAATCCATAATGGATGTTTTTCCGATCACAGCAGAAAGTGGCATTCCCGCAGCAAGGGATTTTGCAGTTGTGATGAGGTCTGGTTTGACACCCGAATGTTCGATGGCAAAAAGTTTTCCTGTTCTTGCAAAACCGGACTGCACTTCATCGGCGATGAGTAAAATTCCATGTTCATCACAAATGGCCCTTAATTTTTTTAAAAAACTAGGAGACGCAATGTAAAATCCACCTTCACCTTGCACCGGTTCGATGGCAATAGCTGCCACACGAGTTGGGTCAATGTCTGCTTTGAATAAATTGTTTAGGGCTTTGATGGAATCGTCTTCTGTGACACCATGGTATTCCATGGGAAATGGAATGTGGTACACATCACTCGAGAAAGGTCCGAATCCTTTTTTGTAAGGTATCACCTTTCCTGTTAAGGCAAGAGCCATCATTGTTCTACCATGAAATCCACCGAGAAAACTAATGATCCCGGGTCTTCCTGTGGCGGCTCTTGCAATTTTCACTGCATTTTCTAATGCCTCAGCACCAGATGAAAACAAAATCGTTTTAGCTTCACCATCAATCGGAGCTTTTGCATTTAGTTTTTCACAAAGATCGATATAGGGTTCGTAGGGCATAATTTGAAATGCAGTGTGGAGCACCTGGTCCACTTGTTTGTGGATGGCAGCCACCACTTTTGGATGGCAATGCCCTGTGTTTTGAACACCAATCCCACCACCAAAATCAATGAAGCGTTTTCCTTCAATATCCCAAATTTCTGCATTTTTTGCTTTTTCAGCAAACACAGGGTAGGCGGTAGTCACTCCACGTGGAACGTTTTTTAATCTTCTTTCCCATAGAGTTTTGTTTGTTTGTTTTTGATTGCCCGTCATTTGATTCCTCCGAGGCAGAGATATTTGGTTACTGTATAATCATCGAGACCGTATTTGGAGCCCTCTCGTCCCATCCCTGAAAATTTGACTCCCCCAAATGGGACTTGTTCTGAAGAAATGATCCCTTCGTTAATGCCTACCATTCCATATTCTAGCTGTTCGGCGACTCTAAAAATACGAGCCATGTCTTTGGTGTAAAAATAGGATGCGAGGCCAAAGTCGGTATCATTTGCGAGTTTAATGGCTTCTTCCTCTGTTTGGAAGGTTTGGATACAAGAAACTGGTCCAAAGGTTTCTTCCTTTGTCACCATCATAGAAGAGTTCACAGGATACAAAACGGTCGGCTCAAAGAAGTTTCCGCCTAATTGGTGTGTGTTCCCTCCAATTAAAACTTTTGCTCCTTTGTTGACTGCGTCTTGGATATGATTTTTTACTTTTTCCACAGCGGCTTCATTGATGAGGGGGCCTTGGCTTGCATTGGGTTCCATTCCGTTGGCTACAACCAACTCTTTTGTTTGTTCAGCAAGTTTTTTGGAAAAGGTTTCTGCAACAGATGAATGTACTAAAAAACGATTCACACAAACACAAGTTTGTCCTGTGTTTCTATATTTGGATAACATAGCACCTTTTACAGCTTCGTCTAAGTCTGCATCTTCAAATACGATGAATGGAGCATTCCCACCTAACTCAAGTGAGAGTTTTTTTAATGTGGCGGCCGATTTTTCCATCAAATAAATCCCTGTTTTTGTGGATCCAGTAAAACTAAGTTTGCGAACCTCTTTACTTTCTAAAATCGTTTTGCCAATGAGGATTGGATCCCCAACTAACACATTCCAAACTCCTTTTGGGAGTCCTGCTCGTTCTGCAAGTACTGCCATTGCAAGAGCTGAATAGGGAGTGAGTTCAGATGGTTTTGAGACAACCGTGCAACCTGCGGCTAGAGCTGGAGCGACTTTCCTTGCAAGCATTGCCGCTGGAAAATTCCAAGGAGTGATGGTTCCCACAACTCCGATGGGTTCTTTGAGTACAAGAATCCTTGTATCTTTTCTATGTGATGGGATCACATCTCCATAAGAACGTTTTGCTTCTTCACCGAACCATTCAATATAGGAAGCCGCATATGCTATTTCTCCCCTAGCTTCCGTTAAAGGTTTTCCTTGTTCTTGTGTCATGATGAGAGCTAAGTCTTCTTGGTGGTCCATCATGAGTTGGAACCATTTGCGGAGGATTCCTGCGCGTTCTTTGGCAGGTCTCGATTTCCAATCTGCAAACGCATCTTTTGCTGAACGGATTGCAAGGAGCGTGTCCTTTTCTGTTGCATGCGGGATATTCCCGATGGTTTCCCCTGTGGCAGGGTTATGTACTAATATTTCTTTTTTATTTTCAGCAGGGCACCACACCCCACCAATGAAATTTTCCTGGCGAAAAAGGTCTTTGTCTTTGATGTATTTCATAGCCAACCTACGCTTTCACAGAAACCGTGCCTCATAAAAATTCCTACCTTTTTTTTGAAAACTTCAGAATTGGTTGCTTAATTTTGAATTTTTGGTATCTAATGCCTGACATAAGTAAAACCAGGAGCACATAGGTTTATGAAATTCGATTCATACAAACGAGTGGTTTTTTTTACAGCAGTTCTTTCGATCGCTTTTGCGGTAACCTGCGGTAAAAAAGAAACAAAGGTTTCAGAAATTGGACAAGGCGAGGGAGAAGTTTCCATCGTTGCTTGGCCAGGTTACATTGAACGTGGTGAAACAGACAAAGGATATGACTGGGTCACTGAATTTGAAAAAAATACAGGCTGTAAAGTAAATGTAAAAACTGCCGCTACATCTGATGAGATGGTAGCACTTATGAATGAGGGAGGATTTGACTTAGTAACTGCTTCAGGTGACGCATCACTTCGATTAGTTGCAGGTGGAAAAGTCCAAGAGATTAACATTGATTTGATCCCAAGTTGGAAAAACGTAGACTCTCGTTTACAAAATGCTCCTTGGCATACTGTTGATGGTAAACATTTTGGAGTTCCTTACCAATGGGGACCAAACGTACTTATGTACAACACAAAAGTTTTTAAAAAAGCTCCAACAAGTTGGAACGTTGTATTTGAAGAACAAGTTTTACCAGACGGAAAATCTAATAAAGGTAGAGTGCAAGCTTTTGATGGTCCAATCTACATCGCTGATGCTGCCCTTTACTTAAAAGTAGCAAAACCAGAACTTGGAATCCAAGACCCTTACGAATTGGATGAAAAACAATATACGGCTGTCATTGAGTTATTAAAAAAACAAAGACAACTCGTTCCAAAATATTGGCATGATGCAATGGTCCAAGTTGACGATTTCAAAAAAGAAGGTTTAGTTGCTTCTTCAACATGGCCATTCCAAGTAAATTTACTAGTGAGTGAAAAACAACCTGTATCATCCATCGTTCCTGTGGAAGGAGCTACTGGTTGGGCAGATAGTACAATGTTACACAAAGATTCTAAACACGTAAACTGTGCTTATAAATGGATGGAACATTCTCTTTCTCCAAAAGTGCAAGGTGATTTAGCATCTTGGTTTGGATCTGTTCCTTCTGTTCCTGCTGCTTGTAAAGGAAATGCTTTACTCGGAGATACAGGTTGTGCAGTGAATGGATTCAACAACTTTGAAAAAATCTCTTTCTGGAGAACTCCAAAAGAAGATTGTTCCGGTGGAAGAAAATGTGTGCCTTATAAAAAATGGGCAGAAGATTATATTTCCATTATTGGAAGTAAATAAAATCCTAACATCATAAGAGTTCTAAAGGAGATAGAATGGACCAAGTTTACGATGTTGAGTTTCAAAATGTAACGAGGAAATTCGACCAATTCATAGCGGTAGATGATGTCTCCTTTGGGATTAAAAAAGGTGAGTTTTTTTCGATGTTAGGCCCTTCTGGGTCTGGTAAAACTACCTGCCTCCGAATGGTGGCGGGTTTTCAAGATACTAGTTCAGGAAGGGTTCTTTTGGAAGGAGTTGATGTCACGGGCATCCCTCCTTACAAAAGAAATGTCAATACTGTCTTCCAAGATTATGCCTTGTTTCCACATATGTCTGTTGCTGAAAATGTGGGGTATGGATTAAAAATTAAAAAACTTCCAAGTGCCGAAATTTCTAAACGAGTTTCTGAAATGCTAGCGATGGTTCGCCTTCCCGATGTGGGAAATCGAAAACCATCAGAATTATCAGGAGGGCAAAGACAACGGATTGCACTCGCAAGGGCACTCATCAATCGTCCAGGTGTACTGTTGTTAGATGAACCATTGGGGGCTCTAGATTTAAAACTGCGAGAAGAAATGCAGTTGGAGCTTAAAGCCATTCAAAAAGAAGTAGGGATCACATTTATTTTTGTGACCCACGACCAAGAAGAAGCACTTTCAATGTCCGATCGAATTGCTGTCTTTAATAAAGGTAAGGTGGAACAAATTGCAACTCCAGAAGAGTTGTACAACCGCCCGAAAACAGAGTTTGTTGCCAACTTTGTTGGAACTTCCAATATTTTATCTGTTGAGGAAACAAAACGACTCACAGGCCATGAAGGTAAGATAATGATTCGCCCGGAACGAGTCCATGTTTTTGCAAATGCAAAAGAGGACAACCATTCGTCTGGATATAGAACATTCAAAGCAATTTTAAAAAGCCAAGTATACTCAGGTGCAACATCCAAAATGCATTTTGAAACTCCTAATGGATCTCGGATCATTGCCTCCACTCAAAACTTAAAAATATCTGCAGACCATATAGCAGTTGGTTCAGAAGTTTTAGTAGGTTGGAAAGATTCCGACATGCATTTGTTATAAGGGAATCATTATGACGAATGTTATGGATAGATTCATCACGTTTTTATTTTACAGAAAAAGTCTGGCACTTTTTTTGTTATTATCACCTCTGCTTGTTTGGCTTGGTGTTGTTTATTTAGGTTCTTTGTTTACTCTTCTCATCCAAAGTTTTTTCTCTGTTGATTCCTTTTCGGGTGTCATCAAACGAGAATTCACATTTGAATCCTATTATGATTTATTCCGTCAGAGTACCAATTGGGATATTATCATCCGTACAACTACAATGGCATTCACTGTCACTGTAGTGAGTGCGATCATTGCGTTCCCAATTGCTTATTATATGGCAATGAATGCTGGACCCAAACTAAAACCAATTTTGTATTTGGGTGTTATGTTGCCTTTATGGTCCAGTTACCTTGTAAAAGTGTATTCATGGAAACTCATCATGGCCAAAGAAGGTATCCTTACCTGGTGTTTGGACCAACTAGGATTACTACACTTATTAGATGTTGTACTGTCCATCCCAGTGATCGGAGGCACTTCCTTATCATTTTCTTATATCGGTATGTTTTTGGTATTCGTATACATCTGGTTGCCGTACATGATTTTACCCATCCAAGCATCTTTAGAAAGAATTCCAAAAACACTTTTAGAAGCTTCCTCTGATTTAGGAGGAGGACCGGCACAAACCTTTCGCAAAGTCATTTTACCTTTGGCCTTCCCTGGTGTCGTAGCTGGTTCTATTTTTACATTTTCATTAACACTCGGTGATTATATCATTCCTACAATTATCGGGAATTCGAGTTATTTTATCGGGATGGCTGTTTACACCCACCAAGGAACTGCTGGGAACATTCCACTTGCTGCTGCATTTTCTGTGGTTCCCATTGTAATTATGATGGTGTATTTAACAATTGCTAAACGATTAGGAGCATTTGATGCGCTCTAAATGGAACTTAGGATCTATTGGATTAAAAACGGCAACACTCTTCGGTTTTTTCTTCATCCATATACCCATACTCATCATCATCATGTATGCATTTTCGACAGATGAAAAAACGTTTCAATTTCCTCTACCAGGATTCACAACGAAGTGGTTTGGTGTAGCATGGGAACGAAATGATATCTGGGAAGCGATAATACTCTCTTCCCAAGTTGCATTCATTTCCACATTCATTGCGATCCTACTAGGAACATTGGCAAGCCTTGCTGTATACCGAAGCCAATTTTTTGGAAAAGAAATCATTTCCTTTCTTGTGATTTTACCCATTGCTCTCCCAGGCATTGTCACAGGAATTTCCCTTCGATCTGCTATGTCTCTATTTGGCATTCCGTTTAGCACTTGGACCATTGTCATTGCACATGCTACCTTTTGTATCGTAACCGTTTACAATAACGTTCTTGCTAGATTACGAAGGAGTTCTCATTCTATGGTGGAAGCATCAATGGATTTAGGTGCAAACCCATGGCAAACATTTCGTTTTGTGATACTACCAAATATTGCAACTGCATTACTTGCAGGAGGAATGTTATCCTTTGCTTTGTCATTTGATGAAGTGATTGTAACAACATTTACAGCTGGTCAACAATCAACCGTACCCATCTGGATGCTAACTGAGTTTATTCGTCCAAGACAAAGGCCAGTGACCAATGTGGTAGCTGTATTTGTGATTTTAGTCACGACTATTCCCATCCTTGTCGCTTATTATCTCACAAAAGAAGATGATGGTCGAAAAAAATAATTTCACACCTTTTTCGGTGGATGGTCTATGCGATATGATTTTCAGGTTCTAAAGGAAACATACATACCAATATGATAATTATCAAAGGAAATTCACTTTCTTATCCTCAAAGATCGTGCTAGGATTATGGTATGGAAAAATTAATACAAAAACTGATCATCCCCATTGATGGTTCACCAAGTTCAGCAAAGGCCTTAGAATTTGGATTGGCATTAGCCAAGGCAAGTAATGCAATTTGTTATGTTGTAGAAGTCATAGAGGATTTTGGACCACTCCCTGGTTATTACGATGCTGCACCTCCTGGAAAGGATCGAGTCAAATGGATCTCGGAACAACGATTTGAAAAAATCCATCCAATCTTAGATGAGACAACTGTGAAATGGAACCGCGTGGTTTTAGAAGGATACCCTGCTGAAGAAATTTGTAAATTAGCGGAAAAAGAAAAAGTAGATTTGATTGTGATTGGAAGCCGTGGCCATGGAATTTTAGGCAGATTCATCATGGGAAGTGTCTCCGATAGAGTTGTACATTATGCACCATGTTCTGTAACTGTCGTTAGGTGAATTTACCATAATTTTGACAAATCAATGTTAAATTACTTGCCTTGAAAGGTATCCCATTGGAATCTACGGACTAATCCTAAAGTAGATTCCTGGTTGATACAAATGAAGGTTTCCGAAAAAGAAGAACTCCCCACTGTTTTACCTCTCGATAAACGTTACACACGCACATATTTCCAAGAAGATAGTTTTGTTTCCAATATAAGAAGAGCTCTGCCTCGGTTGATTTTGGCAGACCTTATGGAAAATGATGTCTTACCAAAACTGAACGAAGAGGAAAAGGAATTTCTTTTATTCTATTACATTAAGAGAACTGATGCATCGGGGAGTTATTATCAATTAAAAACTATTCCTTCTCGGATACGCAAAGAATCAGCAGATCGTATTTTAAATGAAGCGAATATAGATGATTCAGGTAGAGAATTCTTAAGCCAATTTTATCATTTTGATACAGAAATCGAACAATATGTACTAAATGACCAGGTGACAGAAGCTGATGAGATTAAAATTTTACAACTTGTCAAACGCAGAGATTATTATGTAGGCAATGTAGAAAAATCGATGATCTCTGCAATCTTTGAAAGATTCCCTGAGATTCCAAAGAGGGACACTTTTTTTGCAAATTTGTACGTCCCACCAACTCATAAATACTATTCACCTCCCAATCTAAAACACATTTCAGGAATGCAAATTGTAGAAGCGGCGAGGCAATTGGGAATTGCATGTAATCATATGTTTGGGAAAGTCCCTTTTGAAGATGTCACCTTTTTATTGTTATATTTAAATTCTGAGTTTTTGCAATATGCAAAAATGAATATGCCGATTAAACTTAGAGTCAAAGCAAAAGAAGTTAAATACAGTAAATCTGGGTATTGGAACTACTCAAAACTCGCCATTACGGCCTACCAAGAGAACCAAGAAATTACAAAAATTGAAATGGCTGCGAGTATTTTGCCTCTAAAGGTTTACAAACGCTTAAAAAGCACGCAGGAAGAAGTGTATGAAATTGATCCAAGGTTTCGGATTTTGGATCGTTTTAAGAACAACATTTCCATTCGAGAAAATGGAAGGAATATTGTTTCAACAATCGAAAATATATCAAATTCTGGATTTATGGTGCGCTGCTCAGGAATCCATCCGGGAACATTGTCCACCGAGCAACAACTAGAATTTTTTATGCATTTTGATATTGTTGGTTTCGTACACGGAACTTGTATTTTATTATGGGTAAAAGAAGACGATAATAATGAAGATATGTTTTTTGCTGGATTTCGTTTTGAAGAAATATCTGATCTAGACAAGGCAAATGTAAAGGAAGCAATCAATCGGTATGGAAGATTGATAGAAGATAGGGAAATCCAATGAAAAAGAAAAAAGTAGCATTAGTTACTGGTGGAACTTCCGGATTAGGTAGAGCGATTGTTTTAGAATTTGCAAACGCTGGTTATGTGGTTGGTTTTTGTGGACGCAGGAAACAAGAAGGGGAAGATACTCTTGCTTTACTTGAAATACAAGGCGGGGAAGGTATATTTTTCAAATGTGATGTCACACAATCGGAAGCAGTTCGTAATTTTGTAGAAACCATCGTAGAAAAATATAGCCAAATAGATGTAGCAGTCAATAACGCAGGGATTTCCGGAGTCCTTAAAACGACAGCTGATTATCCATTAGATATTTTTGATTCCGTTATGGATGTAAATCTAAAAGGTACGTTTTTATCAATGCAATTTGAATTAAAGCAGTTTATCAAACAAGGAAATGGTGGTGCGATCATCAATGTTTCTTCAGCATTAGGTTTACGTGGAAAAGAAAAAGCCGGCCCTTACTCAATGTCAAAACATGGAATCATAGGACTGACTAAATCTGCAGCTTTAGAATATGGGGCACAAGGGATTCGAGTCATTGCGCTTTGTCCAGGTGGAATTCAAACTGAAATGGACGATGTATTTTATGCAAATGTACCGAATCCAGAAGAAGTTAAAAAAGAAAGAATGAAATCTTATGCCTTAGGTCGGATGGCAACTCCTGAAGAAGTAGCCAAAACTTGTGTATGGTTGTCTGGTGAAGGAGCTGCCTTCATTACTGGTGCTGTTATCCCAGTGGATGGCGGGAAAACTGCTAGATAAGGATTTTATTTGTTTACGATAGGAAAATACAAAGTAACAAAAGAACTCCATTTGGGGAAAAGGAGTTCTGTCTATATTGGAGAAGATGAAAAAAAATCTCCAGTGGTTGTGAAACTATTAAACAGAGACTATCCTGATAATCACGAAATTACAAAGTTTAAAAATGAATTTGAAATTCTTAAATCGATTGATTCAAACTACACATTAAAACCATTAAGTTTTGAATCATACCAAAACACAGTTGCGATTGTTTTTCCTCATATCGAATATACCGATCTCGCTAAACTTCAATTAAGTGGAAAATATAGTAATCTCCAGACTTTTTTAAATATCTCAATTGAGATTTGTAGAGCACTTTCGGACATCCATAAAGCGAAAGTAGTCCATAACGATATCAAAGCACAGAATATCATTTATCATCCTGAAACTGGTGAATTGAAGATAATTGATTTTGGTTCCGCAACTATGTTAACTCATAGAAGTTTTTATCTTCCGATGAACCAAAATTTAACAGGAACACTAGCACATATTTCTCCTGAACAAACTGGGAGAATGAACCGGACTGTTGACTATCGCACTGACTTTTATTCGCTAGGGGTTACCTTATACCAACTCATCACAGGAGAACTACCATTTTTATACACTGATAGTTTGGAGATGGTCCACGCACATTTAGCTAGGATCCCTTTACCTCCCAAGGAAAGGAGTAATGCTCCGAAAATCTTATCAGATTTAATCATGAAACTTTTGGAAAAAAATCCAGAAGATAGATACCAAACTGCAACTGGATTATTATCAGATTTGATCACCATTCAATCTGTCTTATTAGAAAATGGAAAAGAAGATTTAGATTCCTTTCAAATGGAGTTGGCAAAAAATGATAAATCTTCTCGTTTCCAAATTCCAAAAAAGTTATACGGTAGAGAGTCACAACTTAAAACTTTTGAAGAAAAATTTCTAAATGCAACGGAAGGTAAAATAGAAACCTTCTTAATTTCAGGACGTTCTGGTATAGGGAAGTCAGCTTTAATTAATGAAATCCAAAAACCAGTTACAATTGAAAGAGCCTACTTTACAACGGGTAAATTTGATTTATATAAAAAATCGATCCCTTATCGCGCAATCAATCTTGCATTGCAAGGATTAGTAAAGCAGTTGTTATCTGAGAATGAAACTTCTGTCAAAGAATGGAAAAAAATCTTAACCCAAACCTTAGGTGCAAATGCAAAACTGATCATCGATGTAGTGCCTGAACTTGCCCAATTATTGGGAGAAGTAGAAACTCCTCCAGAATTGGATACGGTAGAAACAGAAAATCGATTTCATCTGGTTTTTAGAAAATTTTTGCGAACAGTGTGTACGAAAGAACACCCTGTCGTTATGTTTTTAGATGATTTACAGTGGGCAGATTCTTCAAGTATACTTTTATTAAAAGAAGCAATCACCGATCCTGAAATCTCCTATTTTTTTATCATCTTATCATACCGAGATAATGAAGTAAGTCCTACTGATCCATTTTTTCGGATGTTGGAAGAACTTCGGGAAACTAAAACTTCCATCACTGAAATTCGATTAGAACCACTAACAGAATCTGATATTTCGATTCTTGTATCCGATACATTGTCTTTACCTGAATCAGAAATCAAAGGGATTTCGGAAATCATTTGGAAAAAAACCAAGGGGAATCCTTTTCACGTAAATGAGATGTTTAAGAATCTTTATGAAAGATCTTTTATCCAATTTTCCGAAAATCGATGGGTTTGGGATAAGGAAAAAATCAATACAGTTAATATTTCCGAAAATGTAATTGATTTGATCATCGATAAGATTTACCTACAACCCCCGGAATTAATCGAAGCATTAAAATTAACTGCATGTATAGGAAACTGGTTTCGCCACGATATTTATGCGACGATTGCTGAGAGACCTTTTCACGTGGCATCTATGGATTTGGTTGCGTTGGCAAACGAAGAATTCCTGATTTTAGGATTGGATGATGCTAATTTTACTCATGATAAAATCAGAGAAGCGATCTATAAAATCATTTCTCCTGAAGAAAAATCGAAGTTACATTACAAAATTGGAAAAACGTATTTATCAATTCTTTATAAATACAAATTAGATGATCATTTATTCACGATTGTAAACCAACTCAATTTAGGTGCCTCACAAATTACAAAAGACCAAGAATTGGTTCAATTACGTACCTTAAATGAGAGAGCAGGTTTTAAGGCTCTCAATTCATCTGCATATGATGCAGCATTCAGCTTTTTTGAACGTATGGTTGGATTGATGGTAGAAGAAGAGTGGAATTTTCAATATGAAAGCACACTCAAACTTCATTTAGCTTACGCAAGATCGGCTTACCTGTCTAAAAATTTTGAAAAAGCTGAAAAAAGTTTCAATCATATTCTAAAACATGCAAAAACAGATTTAGATAAAATTTTAGTTTATGAGTTACAGACTTCAATGCTTGTCACTCAAAATAAAATGAAAGAAGTTTTGGTTACCTTAAAGCAAGCGCTTAGGTTACTGGGCGTTAGGTTACCTAAAAACGCATCTGCTCTGTCACCATTAAAAGAAATCGTAAAATTCAAATTTCGATTGGGAAGAAAACCGATTGAAGAATTGGAATTTTTGCCAATTGCAACAGACCCTAAGTATTTGGCTATTATGCGCTTACTCAATGCTTGTATCGCACCATCTTTTTTAGCAGATCCAAACCTATTTCCAGTGATTGTTCTCAAAATGGTCAATTATACTTTGTTATATGGCCTTTGTGAGCTGAGTGCATTTGGTTTTTCTGCAATGGGTATGATCCAAGGATCTGGCCTTGGTGATTATGATTCCGGAGATAAGTTTGGTAAGTTAGGAATCAAATTAATTGATGTACTGGATGCCAAATCATTTAAATGTAGAACTTTATTTATGTATGCTTGTATGATTCTACCTTGGAAAAATCATGCAAAGGAAGGTAAAAATATTTTTTGGGATAGTTTCCTTGCGGGTATGGAAACTGGTGATCTACAGTATGCATCCTATTCTTTAAATAACATCCATTTCCAAGGATTATTATACCGAGAAAACTTGGATGATTTATACAAAAGCCAACTTCGTTATGATGCCTCACTCCTAAGTTTGAGGCAACACCATGCTTACCAAGTTCATCGTTTGAATATGCAAATGGTTGAAAATATGCGAGGTGAAACTTCCGATCCATTGAGTTTGGAAGGTCGCTATTTCTTAGAATCAGAAAATGTCAAAGAATGGGAAACATATGGGAACACAAATGCATTATTTGATTATTATTTATGTAAACTTAGGTTGGAATACTTTCTAGGAGATATAGAAAAGGCTTATCAATTTTCACTCAAATTAGATGGATTAGAGGGTGGAGTGTTCGCTATGATGTTTGTTCCTGAACATGTTTTTTTAGGAGCACTCGTTGTTTACGAAATATTATCAAATCCTAAATACTCGGAATCAAACAATCGAAACATTTTATTGAAACGCTTAAAAACATTTTCAAAACGATTGAAGGTTTGGGCAAAAAATTCTCCGGATAACTTTGGTCATAAATATGAAATTATTTCTGCAATTGAGTTATACTTATCAAACAAAATATCGGAAGCTGTGGTAACTTGTAAAGCAGCAATTACTTCAGCTAGAGAATCTGGATATATCTTAGAAGAAGCAATCGGAAATGAGATATTGGTCAGAATGTGGAGAGAAACTGGTTTTGATCAATATAGTAATCTACACCTTGTGGAAGCGCATTATCGTTATGGCAAATACGGTTTTATTTCCAAGGTCAAACAGTTAGAAGCAGATCATATTTCTTTAAAGAAATACATAGGAAGGAATTTTAGAACAGATTCTACAGATAACGTTTCCTTATTTAGTACAACAAAAGATATTTTTGGAGATGTAGGATCAAGTTTAGATATCAATACTGTCATCAAAGCATCTCAAACGATTTCAGGTGAAATACAACTTAATCGTTTATTAGAAAAGATGATGAAGATTATCCTTGAAAATGCTGGTGCAGAACGTGGCTATTTTATTCTGAATTTTGATACAAAATGGCAAGTGATTGCGGAATCCAACTTAGAAACAGAATCTGTTTCTGTTTATTCGGATTCTCCTTTTGAATTAGATTTTTCTCAAGCGATTACAACAATTCGCCAAAATAAGATTCCATCACAAATTATTGGTTATGTGGCCCGAACGGGAGTTGTTGTCATTTGTGGTGATGCAGCAAGAGAAGGTGAGTTTAAAAACGACCCATATGTGAAATCGTATTTACCAAAATCATTATTATGTTATCCAATTTTGAGCCATGGCATTGTAGTAGGAATTGTATATCTAGAAAATAATTTAACGACAGACGCATTTACACCAGGTAGAGTCGAAATTCTAAAAATTCTTTCATCTCAAATTGCTGTTTCGATAGAGAACTCTTTACTTTACACAAACTTGGAGCAGAAAGTTGATGAAAGGACAAAAGAGTTGAATTCAGCTTTAACGGAAGTTAAAGGACTAAAAGAACAACAGGATGGTGATTATTTTCTCGCTTCCTTGTTGATTGAACCATTAACACAAAATCATGCTGAATCATCAAATATGAATATCCAGTTCTTAACCGAACAAAAGAAAAAGTTTAGTTATAAACAATGGAATTCTGAAATTGGTGGAGATTTATGTGTGTCTTCCTCCATTCAATTGCAAAACAAAAAATACATTGTGGTATTGAACGGAGATGCTATGGGCAAGTCTATGCAAGGAGCAAGTGGGGCCCTTGTCATTGGATCGGTATTTGAAGCAATCATCAAACGAAATGGACAATCTGAAGAATCAAAGGATATGACTCCTGAAAAGTGGGTAAGTAGTGCCTACTTTGAATTACACAACACGTTAGTAACGTTTGATGGTTCCATGTTGATCTCGATGTTTCTTTGTTTGATAGATGATGAAACAGGATTTTTCTATTTTTTGAATGCGGAACATCCTCGACCTGTGATCTATCGAAATCATAAAACATTTTTCCTACCTCATAACTATGTTTGTGCGAAACTTGGTTTACTTGCTTCAAAGAAAAATCTTCAAATTAATACTTTTCAAATGGAAAAGGGAGACATCCTGCTCATTGGCTCAGACGGAAGAGATGATATTCTGGTTGGATCTGAACAAGAAATGGAAGTGAATGAAGATGATGAATTGTTTTTAAAAACTGCCAAAGAAGGGATGGGAGATTTAAATTTAATTCGAGATGCGATTAAAAAACAAGGAGAGTTAATCGACGACCTATCTTTGATACGTGTTGAGTATACTGGCGTCGGTTCAGAAATTAACATACCAAAATCCCATCCAAAACACATTGTTTATTTGCGAGCTCTGACTTTGTACAAACAAAAACTTTGGGTCGACGTTGAAAAAATGATATCATCACATTATCCAAATATCCACGAAGCACCTCTCTCCTTTCAGAAAATTTATCTATACACTGAGCATAGGATGTCTATTTTCCCATTACAGTTTGCAGTTACTTACATACAAAAAAATCCATCTGATAGTTTGACATTGTTTTATATCGCAGAGGCCTTGTTTGCCAATGGAGATTTTGGAGCTGCCTTTGATTATTCGGAGCGTGTGAAGTTGAGACGGCCTTACCACAAGGAAAACAATCGATTATTTGCTCGACTCATGGAACTTCGGCGTAAATAAATCTACTTATGTTATCAGTCGGGAACGACATTGTCGAAAACGAACGAATTCGAGAATTATTACAAAAACATGGGGATCGGTTTTTGAAACGAATATTCACCGATGAAGAGGTCGAATACTGTCACAAACACAAAGACCCCGTGCCTTTTCTTGCTGGAAGGTTTGCTTGTAAAGAAGCGGTCATCAAAGCCTTGAACTTAGAACCAGGTGAGGTTGCCGATATGCGCGAGATTGAGCTGGCGGGAACCAATTTTGGGAAAAAAACGCTAGTCATCCATGGGAAAACTGAGAAGTTTTTCCGTGAGAAAGGATTTACGGGTAGTTCGGTGTCCATTAGCCATGCTGACCACTATTCAACCGCCGTTGTCGTATTCTATAAGGAGCTCAAATGATCGTTAGTGATAAAATGAAGTCAGTGCTTGTGCATTACAACCAAGGACTTACTTTGTACAAATCTCGTAAATTTGCAGAAGCAAAAGAAGAATTCAAAAAAGCATTAGCGATCCATCCTGGAGACGGTCCTTCCAAACTTTATATTGAACGTTGTGATGATTACATCGCAGATCCTCCTCCTGATGATTGGGATGGAGTGTATAACATGAAAACGAAATAGGAACTATGTCAAAAAAAGAAATGCAACCTACCATCACAGAACACGGAGTCATTGCCACCATCTTAGGAAAGGAAACTGCTTTTAGCGGAACCTTAGCTTTCAAAAAACCACTTCAAATCTCTGGTGATTTCACAGGTGAAATCATTTCAGATGGTTACTTGGTGATCAGCGAAGGTGCTCGTGTTAAGGCAAATATCAAAGCGGGAACCGTTGTCGTTGGTGGTACCATCATTGGAAATGTGACTGCAACTCAAAGATTAGAGATGTTATCAACAGGAAAAGTCCAAGGCAACATTCGCACTGCTAAATTACAAATTGCAGATGGAGTTATTTTCGATGGAAACTGCGAAATGTTAAGTAACGACGAGACTTAGTTTGTGGCAATTCCATCCATATAGTGTACTTCTTTTCCTAGCATTTAGCTTCAATCTTGGATTGGGGCTATTTGTTTTAAAATCCTTTCGACTCAATTTAGTAAAATATTTATTAATCTTAGTATTTGGTTCCATGGTTTGGACTGGATTCTATGGACTTGATTTTGTTTACATTAGTACAAACTTACACCGAACCTTCATTAGTATTTTGTATATGGGCGTTGCCATTGCCAATGTTGGTATGGTATTAGTCTCGATTGAGTTTACAAACAATCAACATTTACTGACAAAACGTTTCTGGGTACTCTTATTACTTCAGCCTCTATTTACATTGGCTGTGTGTGTACTTGATCCTATTTTTAAAACATTAACAATCGATACCTATCTCATTAATGTAGATGGGCGTATCCAGTGGATCCAAGAAACAAACTTAGGTGGTTTTATTGCCTCTTATTTACTTTCCTTTTTTTGGTCAGTATTTGTCGCAATTCTCCTTATCAAGGGAATTGTTCAATCAAAATCGACAGAACGTAACCGTTATCTATTAATCCTGATATCCTTTTTGTTTATTTGGGTAACCGCGATTTTACATAAAATGGGAATTCGTCCATTACCTGGAATGAACATAACTGCAGTTATGTGTACAATGCAGGCGATAATGATATTTTTTGCAATTGGATACTATCGAATGTTTGATTTGGTACCACTTGTAAGAAGTGAAATTGTAGATGAACTTGATGAAGCAGTAGTGATTTTAGATTTTAATCATCGAGTCGTAGATTGGAATAGTTCGGCTGAAAACTTATTTTGTGTAAAAGATAAAAATGTAGCCTTACTCCCTCACCAAGCTTTTTTCCAACATACTCCAGAACTCATTACAAAATTGGACAATTTATCCAGTAAAAAGACAATCACCAAGTGGATATGGGAAAAAGATTCAAAGTATTGGGAAGTCACTGCTAAACAGATTCGAGATTCGAATCGGAAAAAAATCGGGATGGTTCTTGTTTTCCGTGATAATACAGAACAAAGAAATTTAGAAAAACAAATGGCAAACGTAAACCGTGAGTTACTAGTTGCCAATGGAACTAAAGATCGTTTTTTATCGATCATCTCACATGATTTACGTGGTCCTTTGGCTGGCATTAAAATGTTACTAAAAGTATTAAACGAAGATATGAAGAAAAAAGAAGATGCGTTGGCAGGTATGACACAATCTTTACTTGATGCAACAGAATCCGTTTTTTCTCTCTTGGAAAATCTTTTGGAATGGTCTAAGTTACAACGAGGCCAAGAGGAATTTCGACCTAATTTTTATCGATTGGATTCTATCGTTTTGGAATGTCTGGATTTATTTGCCTTAAGTGCAAAGAATAAAGAGATTTATTTTGAAATCAAAATTCCAAATCATGCTATGGTGTATTGTGATGATCGAATGATCATTACTGTGATAAGAAATTTAATTTCCAATGCTTTGAAATTTAGTCACCAAAATAGTAAAATTGAAATTTCCGCAATTGATACCGGTTACCATTGGATGGTTTCTGTTAAAGATTTCGGTGTTGGTATGTCTAAAACTACGATCGATAAATTGTTTAAGCCAGGGGAAGTGATAAAATCAGTTGGTACCCAAGGGGAAACTGGGAATGGAATTGGACTTCTCTTGTGTTCGGAATTTGTAACGGTTAATGGCGGAACATTAACAGCTGATAGTGATGGAATGTCAGGGTCTATTTTTCAATTTAGTCTCCCAAAAAAGGAAAACGAGGAAATTCTTATATGAGTCAAATTATCTTAGTAACGGGTGCAACGGATGGAATTGGTAGAGTTTGTTCACATTCATTTGCAAAATCTCATAATGAATTGATACTGGTTGGACGAAATCCAGAAAAGTTATCTGCGCTCGTATATAGTTTACAAGTTCACGGTGTAAAGGCTCACTCCTATGTTTGTGATTTATCCCTTGCAAAAGAAACTTTTGCCCTAACGGAAACGATACGAAACAATCATCCAAAAATAGATGTTTTGCTTAATAATGCAGGAGCCTATTTTGACAAACGAACTCTTACAAATGAAGGCTTAGAATCCACTTTTGCTTTAAACCACTTAAATTATTTTATTATGGCTCTAGGATTATTGCCTTCACTTAAGAATGCAAACCAAGCACGTATTATCAATGTTGCATCTCGTGCTCATGAAGGTGTATCCTTGGATTTTAATGATCTATTTGGCGAATCAAATTATTCTGGTTGGAAACAATACCAAAGATCCAAATTGATGAACATTTATTTCACCTATGAACTTGCCGAAAGACTAAACCAAACAAAAATTACTGTAAACTGTTTGCACCCTGGTTTTGTAAAAACTAAATTTGGACAAAATAATGAAGGGCTTGCGAAAGTACTGATTACCTTTGCACAAAATATTTTTGCCATTTCGGAAGACAAAGGTGCAGAAACTTCTATTTTCCTTGCGACAGAACCAAGTTTAAGTACTGTTTCGGGGAAATACTTTGTAAAAAAGAAAACAAAGAATAGTTCTCCTGTTTCCTATGATAAAACAGTGAGAAGGAATTTATGGACTTATACTGAAGACCTGCTGAAACATAAATATTCGTTCAGGTTTCCTGGAAATTAGTATGGGTTATTTTCATCAAAAAAATCCAACGATCATTCCTGTCCCAGGGAATAAAACAATTGAGGAACATTTTGGAATTCCTTCGACCAATACAAAGGAATTATCAATTGCCCACATGATTGCACCTCCAGGTTGGGGTGAACCTTTTCAGTCACCAAACTTTGATGAGTGGACACTTATGGTAAAAGGCAAAAAACAAATTGAAGTTGATGGCGAAGTTTTAATTTTATCCGCTGGGGAATCAATCTTAATCCAAAAAGGTTCAAGAGTTCGTTATTCAAATCCATTTTCGGAAGATGCAGAATATTGGTCGATTTGTAAACCTGCCTTTACGATAGAAGCAGTCAATCGAGAAGAAGAATAAAACTCTAATTGTATGAGTCCTGAAGAAAAGCCAAACGTCGATTTAAGTTTCCTAAAGAAGGAAATGAAAAAAGTAGAGTTTGGTCCTGATACTTTGGTAATCGAACAATATTCGTTAGGTGATTCCTTTTATTTTATTGAATCTGGTCGCGTTGAGGTATGGAAATACTTAGACGAAACAAAACAAGAAATTTTGGTAATAGGGGATTTGATCGCCGGTGATTATTTTGGAGAGATTTCACTCATCGATTCTGCTCCAAGGACAGTAAACATAACAACAAAAGAAACATCTACTCTATACACATTAACTCGTGTTGATTTTCACAGACTGATCCAAACAAGTCCAGAAATGACTTTAACTCTTTTAAAGTTATTAACGGCAAGAATTCGTAATGCGGAACAAAGGGAAAATCAAGTCCTCATTCAAAAAAATAAAGAGTTACGTTTACAGAATGAAACGTTGGAGATGATGGTTAAGGAAAGAACTGCCAAACTCACCCAATCTTTAAAAATCATCCAAGAAGATTTGGAAACTGCCAAAACCATACAGCGAAATATTTTACCACTTGGATTAAAACACATCGCACATTTAGATTTTGCCTCCAAGTTTGAACCGATGGCTGAGGTAGGTGGTGACATATTTGATGTTATTCGATTGGAAAAATCCAAAATCAGATTGTTTTTGGCTGATGCAATTGGGCATGGGGTGCAGGCAGCACTGATTACGATGGCAATCAAAGCAGAATATGATCATATCAAACACAATGTTTCTAATCCATCGGATGTGTTGTATGCATTGAACCAGATTTTCATCGATCGTTATGGAAAAAAATCGAATCAATTTACTGCTGTCATTGTTGATTTGAATTTGGAAGAAAATATACTCGTTTATTCCTCCGCTGGTCATAATGAACCATATGTTCTCAATCAATCAGAGATATTGGCTTTAAGTGAATCTGGTTTGATGTTAGGTCTCGAAAAGGATGTAGAATATACAGACAATACGGTGCCATTTGGGCTTGGAGATCGATTATTTATGATTTCTGATGGGTATTTGGAACAAGAAAATGAAGGTGGAAATTTTCTAGGAGAATCCAAATTGCTTTCCAGTTTTTTGTCTGCTAGGAGTTTGGGATTAAGTTTAGCTGATACTGTAAATTTGCTAATGGAACATTTTCATAACTTTCGGGGAAAAACCCCTATGATGGATGATGTTACCATTTTAGGAATCGGCACTTCGTTTGATTTAGGAGTTTAAATTGGGATTAATCATTGCATACATTTTGTTTTTATTAAATTTACTATGGATCATTCCTACAATGTATCCACTTTATATTTGGAAATTGTTAACGTCTGGTTCCGTAAGAAGATTGGGAGATCGTCTGCTCGTGAAAGTAGGAGAGGCTTGGATCGAAAATAATTACCGAATCTCTCGTTTTTTATATGGTGTCCAATTCGAAGTAGTTGGTGAAAATTTTCAAAAATTGAAACCAAATGGAAGTTATATGATTATTTGTAACCACCAATCTTGGTCGGATATTTATATCATCCAATCAGTTTTAAACAGAAAAATCCCTCTCATCCGTTTTTTCATCAAAGATTCTTTAAAATATGTTCCTGTGCTCGGACATGCATGGCTCGCATTAGATTTTCCTTTTGTCAAACGAAGTAGCCGTGAACAACTGAAAAAAAATCCAGAACTGGCTACAAAAGATTTGGAGAATGTTAAAAGAGTTTGTGAAAAGTTCAATGGGATGCCTTTTTCGATTTTGAACTTTTTGGAAGGACATAGGCGCACACCTGAGCGTATGGCAAAGTTATTAAAGAAAAATCCTTACAAACATTTACTTCGCCCACATAGTGGTGGGATTTCCGTTGTTTCCACTTCATTGAGAAATTCGCTTGATGCTTTTATTGACTTAACTATTGTTTATCCTACTGAAAACCCAAGTTTTTTGGATTTGATGTCTGGTAAAATTCGAAAGTTAAAAGTTTTTATTGATGTGATTCCAAGAGAACAAGTACCCATCGAGGAAAACGAACAATTTGCTCCAATGTCAAAGAAAATGAAACGTTGGGTGGATGACCGTTGGGCTGTAAAGGATGCTTTGATTGAAAAGGAGATGAGTTCTAAATGAAACTATTACAAATCAAAATTATATTTTTGTTGGGATTTATTTCCTGTCGTACTTTTTCTCCTGTTGCGTATGAACCTCCACTGAAACCAGAACCAGTGGGGATTTATGAGCCAAATACAGAATTACAAAAAGCAATCCTTCTTGCCATTGGTAAAGTAAAAGGTCTTGAGTCACTTGATGTTGACTCTGATGGGAATATTTATGGTGGAGATAAAGATGGTCGCATCATCAGAATTACACTCAAAGGGGAAATCAAAGCAATCGCTAAAACTTCTGGTAGACCACTCGGAGTTCAATTTGATAAGGCAGGTAACTTAATCATAGCTGATGCTTATAAAGGACTATTATCTATGGATAAATCCGGCAAAATTACCACTTTAGTTGCCGAATATAACGGAGTTCCTTTCAAGTTTACAGATGATTTGGATATTGCACAAGACGGAAAAATTTATTTTACAGATGCATCAATTTACGAACAAAAAGAATATCTATATGACTTATTAGAAGCAAGACCTTATGGTCGTGTTTTTGTTTACGATCCAAAAACAAAGGAAACACAGTTATTACTCCAAGATTTGTATTTTGCAAATGGGATCACTTTATCAAAAAATGAAGATTTCCTTTTGGTGAATGAAACATACCGTTATCGGATCACTAAACTTTGGTTAAAGGGTCCCAAAAAAGGAACTTCGGAAGTAATCATTGAAAATTTGCCTGGTTTTCCAGATAACATCACTCGAAATGAAAACGGAGAGTTCTGGGTAGCATTGTTTACAGTAAGGAATGACAGAATGGACAATATGCACCCATCTCCCGTGGTAAAAAAAATGATTTATTTTTTACCGAAGTTTTTATGGCCCAAAGCTCAACCTTATGGATACGCAATGAAGTTAGACGGGAATGGTAAAGTTTTAATGACCGTACAAGATCCGACTGGTGAACATTTAAAGGATGTAACAAGTGTCATTGAAAAGAAACGCCAATTGTACATTGGAAGTTTATACAATGATCGAGTTGGAATTTATGTACTACCTTAGTGAAAACTAAGGTGTACACGCTAGATTGTATTCAATAGCACCTAGGGAGACAAAACCATCTCCACCTGGCCTTGTACCTACTCCATTATAACTATCAGCAATAATGTTGTTCGTAGATTTTGTAATGAGGCAAGACGTGGCAGTTGTTGGAATATAATTCGCAACGACACCAAAATTTAATCCTAAATTTGGGTCCAATGCCAAATTGTCTCCAAAATTAGCACTCAGTCCTAGTGGAGTGATACAACTTAAAGTTCCAGGCACTCCTCCTGCGCACAAATCTGTAAAATACAGCGGAGCTCTGTAAACCAGGTTTGAACAATTATGAAATACATTGAATCGGATAGAAGTTTGTGGGCCAACAAGGTCTACGATGCATGCATTATTTCCCACATTATCATTTAGCAAAAATATATTGTTTTCAACTAACACAGATGAGTTTGAGTTAATTTGTAATACAGCTTCATTCCCGGAAACTGAAGATGTTCCGCTGCTCACTGTGTTATGGTAAATCTTGAGAGGACTAAATACTCCTGAGATATCGATCCCCCTCGCATACACATTGCTCGAACCATTTTGGATCCAATTATTCGCAACTAAAAAGCCATTCGGGGATTGAAGGTAAATTCCAGACACCATCGTTGCACCTGTTCCATTGGCACTTCCCAATCGAATGTAATTTCCAGAAATGGATGAAGTAGCAGTCAATGAAGTTGCATTGATACCAAACACAGTTGCCTTTGCACTGCTAGTTGCATTTCCTCCTATGATTGTATTACGTTCAATGATTGCTGTGGCACCACCTGAAGAAATTTCGATACCATTTGTTGCTGTTGGAAAACTTGCATTCGTTGCGGACCCAAGGTAAATATAGTTGTTGCGAATGGTATGGCCTGAAGTGAGATACATACCATTCGACTTAAACGAAGCTGTAGTACCTGTTGTGATGCTATTCCCTTGAAGAGCAGTGCCAATTTGAATCCCTGTGGGTGATTGGATTCGAATTCCAATGGAAGTATTGGCAGTCCCAGCTACCAATTGATTCCCAGCAAGAACTCCTGTGGACGAATTACTTAACGAGGAAATGTCAAAAGCAATGGATAGAGTTGTAGTTCCTGCTGTGGTATTATCCAATGGTAAAGATGTAATTTGGTTGAGTCGGATATTGGTGACATCTAAACCGACACTTCCATTATAAAAAATCCCACGTGAAGTTACTTGAGTACCTGTACCATTTCCGCTATCAATTGTATTCCCCACGATAAAGGGAGCGATTAAGGCAGCAGATGTCATATAAACACCTGAAGAGTTACAATTATTTGCGGTACAAATCCCACCTTCAATTTGATTGCGAATTAAAATGGGTGTACTATTGATCGCATAGATACCACTGGATACACTCGTGCCTGTACCACCATTAATGGTACTATCGATGATCCGAACACTATTTGTAGAATCCAGGAACACTCCTGTCATGTAGGGAGCATTATCACCCGATAAAATTTTAAAGCCAGAAATGATCGTTGTCGCTGTCACCGAAGAATCGGCAGCAATCGAAGCGCAAGGATTGATGCTATTTGCTGTAGCACAAAAAGCAGGGACCATATCCATGAGGATCGTCGAATCTTTGTCAGTTGGTTTCCATTCTGTAAATCCTGGTTCGTAACTTCCAAAAAGGGAAATTCCAGATACTAGTTGGATTCTTGCGCCGACTGCTGCGGGGTCATAGGATCCTTGTGTGACAAGTACGGCGCAAGCATTTGAAGGGCATCCTACAAAACTATCAATTGCTGGTTGGATATTCCTTTTGGGAGTTGCGGGTGTTAATCCATCGTTTAAATCGTTTCCACTCGCATCAGAAACATAACGTAATGTAGATGGCACTAAATAAGTTAGGGTGACACTTGTTGAAAGTGGATGGGAACCAATATTGGAAAGGCAATTTAGGACTAATGAACGATTGCCTGTCACCCAACTATCTGTTGGTGCTGGAGAGATTACGAGAGTATCGTTTGTAAAATTGGTAGTTGCTAGTGCAAAATTGATGGGAAGTGCCAAATTGGTGTTGAGTGTCCCCGAAGAACCCGCACAACTTCCCGTATTCACCTCAGCAGAAAAAACCAATCGTAAAGATTCAGTTGTCTGCAAGATACCACCATTCCGAGGAGTATAATCTAATACACTAAAACAATTTGCTTGAATGGAAACAGTGCCTGCAACGGTCCCAGATGTTGAAGATAACACACATTGGTGGTTTGTCGGGACTGATACAATTTGTACATTGTATGTACTCGTAGGAGGTAAATTGGTCGCAAATCGATTTAATCCATTTGTTGTAATGGAAATGGTCTCACTACCATTATTACTTAAAATTAACGTACCAGAACCAATACCAAAGGAAGTGATTTCAATTGGGTAAGCTGTTGATGTGCAACTGATAGAAATATTTGTGATATTTGCCGAGGCAATGGTACCGGAAGGATTTGTCACAACACAATTTTGTACTGGATGGTTTGGTTGTGTTGTCACAGAAACACTATAAGTGCTTCCGCTAACATATGTTTGTGTAAAAGCAAATGTTCCAGAAGCAACTGCAACAGACAATGTGGAACCGTCGAAGGCATTTGTGAGAACTAAACCAGTGGCTCCATCAAGACCAGAGATAGTTCCCCCGATACTGTACCGAAGTGGATCACAATTGACAATGATAGAATTGATATTGCCAAATCCGACAACACCCGTTCCACCATTTACCGTACAAGATTGGTTTGGTAAAACTGGTTGGTTTGTGATGGTGACATTAAAATTTTCACCAGTGAGTAATTTAGGTTCAAACTGGTAATCACCATCTGAGTTGACTGTGATGTTTGCTTGTCCCGAATTCAGAGAAAGTGTAAGCCCTGAACCTAGAAGTCCTGATACTTTGACCGAGATGGTGAAGGGTCCAGTATTTAGAATGCTTTTGAGTTGCAAATAGTCAGAAACTGATTGCATGATACTCTTGGAAATTGTGGGGATACAAGCTTGGAAAAGGAAAAAAACAATGAAAACAGATTTCCTCATGAATTTGCTGATCATAAAACGGACACTCTATTAATGATAACAATTGAGAGGGTTACCGATTGTCATTTTATTTCCGTCTAAATTGAGAAAATTAGATTATTTTTATGGATTTTAGCTTTTCTTATTACATTGGGCTTGCAGGGATCATGGTTTTTGCGATTTCCGGAGCGGTTGCCGCCTTGGAACACAAAGAACACCATCATGATGTTTTTAGTGTTTTTTTTACTGGTTTTATTACCGCAATCGGAGGTGGGACATTACGAGATATCACGCTTGGAAACTATCCCGTTTCCTGGGTTAAAGATGAAAACATTTTGTGGGCAATTTTTCTTGGTTTTTTACTCGTCATTTTTTTTCCAAAACGTTTGACCAAACTCCGAAGTGAACTCTTCTTATTTGATACGTTAGGAATAGGAATTTATACTGTGCTTGGAACAAGAATTGCTCTAGACCATGGTGTTAATTTTTTTGCCTCTGCTTTACTAGGAATGATTTCGGCAATCTTTGGTGGAGTGATACGAGACACACTTATGAACGAAGTGCCTTTTATTTTCCGAAAAGAAATATACGCTACTGCTTGTTTGGCGGGAGCCATCTTATATCTTATTTTAAATTCCTTCCAATTTGATGGTAATCTTAATTTAAGTCTTTCTGCAAGTGTTGTGGTGATCATCCGAATCATTGCAGTGAAATATAATTTAGGTCTACCTAAGATTAAAATTTTTTGAAGCCCTGCCTAAAAATGTAGCAATTTTAGTGAAGGAACGAATCTTTTTTTCAGTACTTGTCACAACAATGAAAGCTCCATCTTTTTCCTGTTAAACGCTTGCTTTTCTAAAATCATTGCGTTCGATGGAGAGGGAACGTATACAGTTCAGAGAGGATTAGGGGATTCCCCACATCCTAGTTTCAAGAGGTTTTATGGCTAGTCCAAAAGCTGTTTCGTTAGAGTTTAAACGTGAATTGGGCCTTCATACTAATATTGAAGATATCAATCATCCAATTGTAGAGAACACTCCATTCCATTTTAAGTTTTTTCAAATTACAGACGAAGTAGAAAATACTTTATACCAAACTCTTGACCGATTTTTATTACAATTGGACCTAATTATTGTTAGAGATTCCGTTCTCGCGGCCATGAAAGAAACTGTTACAAATGCAATCAAAGCAAATGCAAAACGTGTATTTTTTAAAAATAATTCAACAGACATTACAGACGAAAAAGAATACGAATCGATTATCAATGAATTCAAATCAACTTATATTGAAAACAGAGATGAAATAGAAGAATCTCTTCAAAAAAATAACTACGGTGTATTCGTATCCTTCATTCACAATAGAAGTTTAATGCGCATTCGAATTATGAATAATGTGCAATTGACTCCTATCGAAGCTGAAAGAATCAAAGAAAGAATATCTAAGGCAAAAACATACAATGATTTAGCAGATGCCTTTATGGATATGTCAAATGATCAGGAAGGTGCAGGCCTTGGTCTTATCATGACTCTTATGATGTTAAAAAATGACGGACTAGGTGAATCAGCTTTTAAGTTTGAATCTGGCGAAAACAAAACAGTCTTTATGATCGATATTCCTGCGAAAGTCTCTAAGGAAAATCAACAGTTAGAAAAAATAGATCATATAGTTTCTCAAATCGACAATCTTCCCACATTCCCAAAATCGATCAAAGATATTCAAGACGCAATTGATAAACCAAATTCTAGTATTGGAACAATTGCTGAAATGATCAAACGTGATATTGCTTTATCAGCAAATATCTTAAAACTCTCCAATTCAGCTGCTTTTAGACGAGGAGGCAGAGTGGAAAGTTTAGATCGTGCTATTCAGTTGATTGGTTTAAAAGAACTACAAACTCTTTTGTATAGTTTGGCAACAAAACAAATGTTAGAAGATAAGTTCCCAGCTTTTACTGCAATTTGGGAAAAATCAAACGAATCAGCATTTTATTGTAAGTCCATTGGCCAAAGGATGGACTTAAACAAGTCGGATCTTAGTAATTTAATTGCTGCATCACTCCTTCATGACATTGGTGAAATATTATTGTTATCATTTGACAAACACCACATGAACAAAATTAAAACGTTTTCAACTACGCGAGAAATTGCCTCTACGATAAGTATGGAAGAGTCTGCCATTGGGATCACTCATTCTAAATTAGGAGCAATGGTTGGTGAAAAATGGGGTTTTCCTATTCTTTATACAAAAGCAATGGAATACCACCACCGACCACTACTAGTAGATGATGTGTATGTTGATATTATTTATCCAATTTATCTAAGTGATATGATGATTGCCATCAATGCAAAAGAAGCTAAGTCCTCCGAAATTCCTGCGGAAATACTTAAGGTTTGTAAGTTTCAATCAAAAGCAGAGTTCGATTCTTTTCGTACGAAAATTAAAGAACAATACTCAGCTGACTAAGTAATATAATTCTATAACTCAAACTACTTTCATTCTAAAAAGAATTGTCCTTAGTGTTTCCTATGGTAATGAATTGACTTTCAATGTTTTTTGATAGGATTGGTATCTTTTTTCAAATTCATTATATCTAGGAATTGATACTCCCAAAACATAAGATTGGTTGGGATTGTTTTGAATAAAATCTTGGTGATAACCTTCGGCTCGATAGAAATGTTTTAACTTTTGAAACTCGGTAACAAAAATTCCTTTCCAAATGTTCTTTGATTGGATTTCTTTTAGGATTTCATTTGCTGTTTTGAATTCTTCATCATTGGAATAAAAGAGTATAGAACGGTATGAGGATCCTATATCGGGACCTTGTCTGTCTTTAGTTGTTGGATCATGTGATAGAAAAAATACCCTACATAATTCCGCATAACTTACTTTAGTGGGATCATATACGACAAGTACCGATTCAGCATGGCCCGTTGTTTCTGTATTCACCGATTCGTACGTTGGGTTATCCGTGTGTCCACCTGCATATCCAGAAGTCACATCGAGTACACCAGGAATAGATTCAAAAATATGTTCTGAACACCAGAAACAACCTTCCGCAAATACGGCAATTTTTTGGCCTGGTTGTGTCACCAGTGGCACTGACTCTACCTTCGAGGTTTCAGTGACTGGACCACAAAACAAATAAGATACAACGATAGCCAACATTGGGAGATAAGTGAAAGGAGATTTGGATCGATTGGGAACTAGGAAGGACATATTCGTTAGATGGTTCCCAACGGAATTTGGTCGGAAAATCTCTTCAAATAGTGATTACTTGAGTCCTAGGGAGGTGTAACATCTTTTTCAGAAGGGAAATTGTCTCTGGTATTCGGATTTTCCATGCCACTGCGGTAAATAAAAATTCGATTGTTCCCTGAAAACTGTGCTAAGGGTTTGTGGAATTTTTGTTTTAGATAATAACCTAAAAGTATAAGGCTTAAACAGAGGAAAAGAATCGTCTGGTCTTTGTCTTTGGAATGGAGAAAATAAAAGGAACCAACTAAAACGAATGTTTGGCTCAGAAGCCAAATGAAGGTTCGGTTTTTTAAAAATGAAATCCAACCAATTTCTGCTACTTGGTTTCGTATACCTTGAACGAGGATTCCCAAAATCGGTATTCGAAGTAAAACTCCCAAAAAGCCTATCACCACAATCAGAATTAGTAAGAGCCAAAGAGAAGTGAAAACCAAATTCCACCAAAAAAGAAACGTGATCGGTGGGAAAAACACTTCTGGAAAACTAATTCCGTAAAAAAGAAATCGAATTAAAAACCAAAAAAGTGCAAAATAAAATCCGAACACCATTGAATGAAAAATAGATTCAGATGTTCCTGCAACGATATTTTTCTCAATTTTATTTCGGAAAAAATACCATTTTAAGCCCAACGATCACAGTGAAGATTCCAAAAAATCGAGAAAGTACACTTGTATCAATTTTTGAAGCCGCTCCTGCACCAAAGACACTACCTAAAATGAATCCAACACTGATGAGAGCTGCTGCAAATAAATTTGTTTCTCCTCTCGTATAATATATGTAAGCTGCAACGATTCCAATTGGAGGTACCATCGCAGCTAATGTTGTACCTTGTGCTAATTTTTGATTGAAGTCAAAAAAGTATACAAGTGCCGGAACTAGTAAAATACCTCCACCAATGCCAACGAGTCCTCCAAGAACTCCAGCTCCAATTCCTAATAGTAAAAATAAGATTCCGATACTCATACTACTTTTCCACAAGCACGATTTGCTGGCACTGCCTCGTGTATCTTTTTTGGTTCTGGCAAATTCAAATTGTTCATAATTGATTTAAATTCCTCTACCGATTTTTTTGCGATTCTCGGATTCCAATTTTTTTCCTCACCAATCGTTGTGGAAACAAAGCCTTTGTAATCATGTCCAGGAAATACAACGGTATCATTTGGTAGTTGGAATAATTTATTGGTAATCGAATTGTATAATTCTTCTGCGCTTCCACCTTGGAAATCTGTTCGGCCACATCCTCTGACAAAGAGAGCATCTCCAGTAAAAACATATTTTCCATTGAGGAGTAAAGAAATCGAACAAGGGGTGTGACCTGGTGTGTGGATTACTTCTAGGTTGAGTTTCCCAATTTGTAACAAATCTTTGTCTTTTAAAAAATGAGTCGCACATTCAGCGCCTGATAAGTGGGGAGCATAGGCTTCACAACCAGTTTTTTCCCGTAATTCACCTGCAGCCGTTATATGGTCTGCATGCATATGTGTCTCGATAGTCGCGACCAATTTGTATCCCATCGAAACTAAATAATCTAAATCCCTATCTAACTTCTCTAATACTGGGTCGATGAGGACCGCTTGTTTCGTTGACTTGTCGAGTAATAAATAAGTCCAAGTCCCTGATTCTATATCATAAAGTGGTTTGATATCGATTTCATTGTTCATGTCAGTAATCATCATGGTTTGATTATCCTCACTCCGATCATTCAATCAACTCCATTTTCCTTTCGGAGATGGGTTTCAGGGATAATACCATACCCCCTATGGTATATACTTTTTCTTGACTCAATCTGTGGCAACTAAAAAATGGAAAAAAGAGGTTATTATGAAAACATTTGTATTAGTGGGAGTGATCATCGGATTCCTCTTCGTTTTTGTAAAAAAAATTCAATCAAAAGGAGATAAACAAATGGTTCAAGAATGGATTCAGGAAGGGGCAGTGGTTGTTGATGTAAGGACTAAGTCTGAATTTGCAGAAGGTCATTTCCCTGGAGCCATCAACATACCCGTTGATGTATTGCCTATGGAATTAGGCACATTCAAAAACAAACAATCTAAAATTGTTGTTTATTGTCGATCTGGTGCAAGAAGTGAAAGGGCAAAACAAATATTATCGGCGAGTGGATTTTCCTCAGTCATCAATGCAGGCGGATTATCGGATATGCCTAACCCACGTTAAATTAAGAACCTACACCAATCGGGCTTTTTGCTTTAAATTGGTGTAGTGAATAAAGATCTGCTAATTTGGTTTGAGATTCGTTGGATAAATCGATAAATTCAGCACCTACACTGTAATTTTTTTCACCAATTTTTTGCTTACGAACTACTTTGATTTTTGCACTGATTTCATGATTGGAATCAGTTTCACGTAATAAAACTTGTATTGGTTCGTTCACCAATAGATCATCTTCTGTTTCAAATGCGATTCCAGTGATTGAAATATTTTTAGAAATAGATCGAATGGTTCTATTTGGTAAAACACAAAATAATTCCAAGTTTGCTTCAAATCGTAAACTACTTCTTTTTTCATTGGAATAAACAACGATTTGATTTTTTCCTGAATCTTTGGCTGTATACAATGCTCTATCCGCAAAATCATACATATCTTCGCATCGTTTCACTTTTTCAGGAAAAGAAACAAGCCCACCACTGATGGTAACAGATTTACCACTGATTTGAATGGTTCGGCATGCTTCTAATAATTTTTCAGAAGCGATCATTGCTTGTGATTCATTTGATTGAGGGAATATGATGGCGAACTCCTCACCACCAATGCGACACGCGGTGTCTTCCATTCTTAAGCTCGTTGCAATTTTATTGGCAACTTGTTTTAGGATCTCATCGCCCATTAAATGACCATATGTATCATTGATTTTTTTAAAATCGTCAATATCAATAACGAGTAAGGAAAGATTCTGATTGTAACGTGTGGATTGTTTGAATTCTCGGACTAACGCTGTCTCAAAATGCCGACGATTGTATAACCTTGTCAGTTCATCCACTAAAATGAGTTTTTCAGTTTCCGCAAATAAACGAAGTTCGATGATTTTTGGATTTTTAATTTTTTTGTTCTGATTGATAAAATAATCAAGTAGTGCAACTCGAAATCCAACAGGACGTTTTAAACAGTTTGCGAGTTTGTTTCGGTTTTCTAAAACTTCTACCCAAATTTCTTTAGAATCCGTTTCTGGAATGTCAAGCGAGGTCAAGACTTTCAAAACAGCAGAATAAATTTGAGAATGGTCTTTATTTTGAAATTGGTTTTTTTGTAATTTTTGAATGAGTAATTCTTCATTGTATGGATCTTCTTCGAGAAGGTCCATTATCGTATCTTCGATACGTTGGCCATTCCGAGGCCTAAGAGTTGTATGGGATTTGATCATTTCCGATTTCACTTCTGCGAGAAATTTATTGCCAATATCCCAAAAATCTAGAAGGATTGGAAGTTGTAAAGACAGGTTTTAGTTACGAACTGAATTCATCTCATCTAAATCCCTAAACCAAATTCAATTGTTTTGCCTGAGTGTGAATTTCATTGATTTCTTCGTAGAGGAGTTCAACCGAATCGGCGAGTTTTTGCGTAGTTTCATCGATGACAGAAATCGCACGATTGATCTCCTTACTACCTGTCATTTGTTCCTGAGCAATGATTCCAATTTGTTCGGATAGAACATGGAGTTCGGAGAAGGTGTTTCTAAGTTTTAGGTTCAGGACTTCTTGTTCTGTCACATGTCCTTCTAGACCTAATATTTCACTTTCAATCCGTAACAACTCGTTATTTTGATTTTCCACTTGTGATTTCACTTCTTTGGAGAATCGAGTGCCTTCGTTAATTTTTAATCCCGCGTCCTTTACGATTTTTGCAATCGTTCCTGCATTGGACTGCGAACGTTCCGCTAATTTTGCCACTTCTTGTGCAACAACTGCGAATCCTCTACCATGTTCACCTGCACGTGCAGCTTCGATTGAAGCGTTTAGCGCTAGTAAGTTGGTTTGATCTGCAATTTCTGACATCATTTGGTTGATTTCTTCCACTTTCGAAAATGCTTGGTTGAGTTCTGAATAGATGCTGTTTAATTCTTCTGAAGAAATTTTTACTTTTTTACTATAATCAGCAGAAATACTGACATCCTTTGCAATTTGCATTGTTTTTGTTTTCACACTCTCACTTATATTTTGGAGTGATAAAAAGTTTTGATCCACAATTTTGACACGTGTGACTTGGTCTTCCACCAAGTTTGCAGAACTGATCGCCGATGAAGAAAGTTCTTCAACGGATGCGGAAATTTCTTCCACTGATGCTGCTTGGTTTTGCGATTGGTTGTGGAGTTCGTCAGACATGGACTGTAATTTTCCAACGGACAAGGCGAGAGTGTTTGCTGATTTTTCTAACTGATGTGATTTGTTTGTGATGATTGATTGTTTGTCTAAACTTTCTTTTAACTTAGATTTTAGATCATTTTGCATTTCTCTCATCAAAGAAACAACAAAACGTAAACTAAAAATAACGCCAAAATAGAAAATAATCTTCTGAACTTCGGTGGTGACAATGATATGATTTGCTCGTAACATTTCAGGGAATGGTTTTGGAATAAAAACAGAACCTAATGAATGGGACAAATAAATCCCACCGATATACAAAAAAGTTGATAGTATACCGATCGTCATCACCAATTTAGTATCAAATAAAAAGCTGGAATAGATAGCGATAAAGATGAAGATAATGTAAAATATTCCCGTACTTAATGTATTACTAGCATCTGCTTTTGTATAATTATTATAAATATCTAAATAGAAAAAACACACGATGATGATCAAATCGATAAATACTACGGATGCCGCCATTCGTTTTGAAATTTCTTTTTCTTTTTTGAGTAAATAACCTGGTATGATGGCATTGACTAAATAAATTAGGGATCCTATCAAATTAGGTAAAAAACTTTTAGTCGCATAATTAGAGGCGACACCTAAAAGGAAAATAATTCCTAACCCATACTTAGTAAAAACGATGAGTGAAACACCTTTTCGGAATAACGTTCTTTCAAATTTCTGAATTTCATCTGTTTCTATAGCCATGTTCCTTCCTCAATGTAAGAGACGAAAATTAACGTAGAATTCTGAGATCCCTTTGTTTGTACAGGTGGAAATGAAATTCTGTCCAGAAAGAAAAGATTACGATGCCTAAAATGCTTCGTAGTACTCCTGAAATTTCGAGTGAAGACTTCCTTTTTTTTGCGGATTCAAAATGAATCCAGGGATTTCCGACATAAATCTCCTGGATCTTGGAAACGAATGTATTAGTAGAATTTTATATTCCTTGTGAAAACAAAGTTTCTAAAACCATTGTTTCTACTACTTGGCCACCACGTTCATTTAAATGGATTGCGTCAGTTAGAAAATAATATCCGTTAGCCTCACCTAAATCATTCCAAGATGATGTAGTGGAATAATACTTTAAAATTGTCCAATACATGTTCCAAGTATTTTTGACATAAGGTGTTTTCTTGAGATCTTGTACCGATAACAATCCTTTTGTTAAGGTTTCATGGAGTGGTTTATACATTACTTTTTGTTTTGTTGCGACATCCTTTGTAAGTTCTGCAAAACGTTTGGATCTTAAAAATGGAATGGAATTTGGATCTTCTCCTAAAATTGGAGGAGAAAAAACAATGATCTTTGCTTTGGTTTCATTTTGTATCCGTCGTACAATGGTAGTAATATTCTGAACAAAACTATCTTCGGTAACTGGTTCTTTTAAATTCCATAAACTTGCATACTGATCATATTCTTCTTTTGATAATGTGGCTTTTAAGTCATTGGTTCCAATCATGATAAAAACATAATCTGGTTGTAGTTTGATTACAGAATTCAATTGCTCTAGAATTTGCACCGTCAATCGACTGTTGATCCCTTCATTTACAACTAATGCATTTGCCAATTTTGGATTTTTTCGGATTGATTCGACATAGTCATAACTCACTCGACCATGAGTAATGCTATCACCTAAAAATACAATTTTGGGAGATTTAGAAACATCTCCCATTAATGTTCCTTTTAAATTATTAGAAGGTACCTTGGTTGCTTGGAAAACAACACATGATTGGAAGACAATTAAAGAGAATATTGAAATAAACCGAAAACGTTTCATGACTACGATCATACCGGAAAGATTCAAAAATAAAAAGAAGAAAATCATTGAATCAATGTTATTTCTTGAGTGTTTCTAAAAATAACTCTAACCATGGTTTTAGATCAGAAAAGATAGGTTTTTTGTGTTTTAGTAAAAGACGGAAGTACAAAGTTCCATAAAGAATGTCCATACAAACTTCTATTTCTTCGTCACTTAATGATTTGATTTGTTTAGTTTTGATTGCATTTTCAAAAAAACCTTTTGCGGCCAATCTTCTTGGCAATAAATATTCTTTTAGGACGGACTCAGAAAGTTCCTGATCTTGTTGTCCTGCACCTATTAAAGTTGCGATCACTTTTCCAAACTTTCCATTAAATAAATTCGATAGGGATTCCATTTGGCTGATGAGGGCTTTGTTAAATGGTTCGTTTGTTGGGAATTCCAAAAAAGGTGAGATTAGATGAGATACGGAACTCATTGCTAATTTTGCCTTATTAGGCCATCTTCTGTATATGGTAGTTTTTGCAATACCAGTAGTAGCGACAATTTCATCCAAAGAAAAACCATAATACCCTTTTTTTGCTAACATTTCATAGGTAACTTTTAAAACGATTGGTTCCAAATCTTCCGATCTGGGTCTTCCTTGGGTTTTGAATGCATTTTTTTTCTGAACCATAGATAAATCTTTATAAAAAATAGTTTGACGTCAATTCTATTTCGATACTATCAGTATTGATATACGATACTAATGGTATCGAAAATAAAGGAGTCAGTATGAAACCTGTATTGTTGTTGGCAACATTGGTGTTGGGTAGTGTAGGGGTATTCGCTAAAACAAGTCGAATTTCCAGTGATAAGGTATTGGAAACTTTTTTTAACGAATTTGGGAAAGGGAATATGACAGGAGTTATCGGTTGTTTTCATGAAAACGCTGTCATCACGGCGGTTCGTAATGAAAGTCGAAACGATGGTCAGTTATATGGATCTTACCGAGGATTAAAAGGTGTGGAAGATTTTCTATCTAATATGGGAAAAGAATTTGATACAAAACAATTCCAAGTAGAACACATCGTTGGGAGAGGGAATGTCGCTTATGCTAGTGGATCTTTCCTTCATATCATTAAAAACACGGGTAAACCATTCCAAAGTGATTGGGCACTAAAGGTTGAATTAAAAGATGGAAAAATTATTTCCTATCACTTTTATGAAGACAGTGCTTCCTATCTTTTGGCTTCTCAAAAATAAGAATCTATGATTGGAAATACCAACTGCAGAAAGTTTAGTTAAGACTTATTTGTAGTTGGTATCCTATTGAAAACAAAGACATCATTTGCCTAGACCTATTAAAATCCATTTGCTTTGTTTGGAAAAATTAAAAAAAAGTTTGACGGGAATTTGAACATAGCCTAAATGTTGACATTGTAAACAATGTTGTCACTGGCAACAAGGGGTGTTGGAATGGAGTTGTTCATCAAAAGATTTGGGATATTTTTCTTTTTCCCTTTTTTTTCATTATTCGCAGCTGATCTGGAAGTGGAGATACTCAATCGTAAATCCAATCAGTCAATCATTCGCTGTGCTGTGTATGAAACAGAAAATGGATTCCTTGCAGATGAAAAACATGCAAGTTTTAAAATAGTTGGAGTGGAAACTAACAATCAGAAAACAATCTGTCATTTTAAAGGGATCCCTGATAAAGAGTATGCAGTTTCTGTCTTAGAAGATTTAAATCGAAATGGAAAAATGGACACAACGTTCATTGGTTTGCCAAGAGAACCTTGGGGAGTTTCAAGGAATCCACCTATGCATCCATTTGGACCACCTACATTCGATGAGGCGGTAGTGAATGTGAAATCAAAACTTTTGATCCAAATCAAAATGAACCATAAGGATTGAAGATGAATACATATCTAAAATACAATCGTTTAGCATTGGTTACAGGAGCAAGCAGCGGAATCGGAAAAGATTTTGCTTATGAATTAGCTAAAAATGGATTTTCTCTCTACTTGGTGGCAAGGGATGTTCAAAAATTAAAATGGATTAAAACGGAATTTGAAACAAACTTCGGAATACAAGTGACTGTTTTTCCAAAGGATTTAACAAAAGAGGAAGATGTTGATGATTTGCTCAAAGTCATTGATTTGAATGATTTTGGATTGATGGTGCTTGCAGCAGGATTTGGATCTGGTGGAAAATTTGATTCATTAGATATTGAAAATGAAGCAAGTATGGTAGATTTGAATTGTAAATCTGTAGTTAAAATATCTCATCACTTTCTAAAAAAGAATATCAAAGGTGAACGGAAAGGTCTTATTCTATTTGGTTCGCTTGTTGGTTTTCAAGGAGTACCCTGGACTGCGACATATGCTGCTACAAAAGCATTTATTCAAAGTTTTGCGGAAGGACTCTATTGGGAATATAAAAAGAGTGGAGTTGATGTGATATCAGTTGCACCAGGACCTGTTCAATCTGGTTTTGGAGACCGAGCTGGTATGTTTATGGGAAATGCACAGTCTCCCGAGGGGATCGCAAAAATTGTTCTAAAAAAATTGGGAAAAACAGTGACTGTTCGACCTGGATTTTTATCAAAATTTTTAGGTTATTCTCTCTTATCTCTGCCAAGGAATCTTAGAACCTTCCTTATGAAACAAATCATGGGAAAAATGGTATTTGGAAATAAATAACATCTGTTAGGATAAAATTAAAACAAAACCGGTGTTATTTGAGAAGCTTCATTTGCTGGTTCGGAATGGCTTTGAACATACGAAAAAAATACATTTCTACAAAGGCTTTGATCACCAGTGTGATAATAGGACCCGATACTGGAAGTTTGATCATTAAAATGAGGGAACCGAAGTAAAAGAATAAAAATCCAAAATAGAACAAAGGTGTATATTCCCAAAGATCGGATGGATTCTTAACTGCACCTAACAGTGATCTCAGTGAATTTAACATTTTTTGGAATTGGTTTTGTTTGGGAATTTTAGGCATACCCATAACAACCCATGCCCAAGATTCATTGTATTTTTTGTAGGCTTTTGTCTCAAAAAAATCGAATAGCTTTGGTAAATATCGATACAATGCAAATAAAAAAATACCCCAAATATAATACTGTTCTTGGGAATTAAGCGACTGATACAGAGTCAAAAAATTAAAATTGGTTTCCAGTGCACCTGTCGTTGCAACACTCAAAAAGAGTTCAATCATCAAATAAAAGAAAAAATTAAAACCAATGAGTAAACTTATAATGCAAACAAGAGCGATAAGTAGAATAGTTCCAAAAAAAGGAACAAAAATGAAATAGAAAATTTTCCCAATGATTGGTTTCGGGATATCCAAATCTTGTAATCCAGCTCCTTTACCCTGTTGAATGGCAGCATAGATAGCACAAGAAATGAGTCTTAACATCCCAAAACCAAATACAAAATATAGTTCGGGATATAATGCGATCATGATATTTCGAGGTTCGGATGCAAAAAGAAACAATCCCAAAAGGGGAGCCAGATCAGCAAAAAAATCAGTCCATTCTTTTTTGGTCCAAGGGAGTAAACTGAGTAAAAAATTATACATTGTCCGAAGGACTTTAAGCAAATTAAAACAATTTCAATCTAATTTTTAATTTAATATAGGAATTTTTAAAGTGGGAGGGAAACTTTAAATGTTGTTTTGCCAGGTATGGAATCGACCGAAACATGACCATTGTGCTTGAAGATCACTCGTCTTACAATGTCTAAGCCCAACCCGCTTCCCTCACCTAACTCTTTTGTGGTGAAGAATGGTTCGAATATCCTACCTATTATCTCGTCTTTGATCCCACAACCTGTATCTTCAATCAGTACACTGATCCATCTGGTTCCATCTTGTTTTTCTGATTCCTTTTTGATTGTAATGGTAAGAGTGCCTTTGTATGACATTGCTTGGATGGCATTGAAGATTAAATTTGTCCAAACTTGGATTAAATCATCGGGAAAACAACGTATCCATAGAGGAGAATCGGGGTAGTTGCGAATCACTTCGATACCCGTTTTAATTTGGCTATTATAAAGGATTAAAACAGTTTCAATGTTTGAAATTAAGTCTGTTTCAATTTTTTCTCCTTGTTTATCAAAATGTGAAAAGTTTTTGAGAGCATAAAGGATTTTTGAAACTCGTTGGATTGATTCAAGAATTGAATTTAGATTTTGTGTTGTATGAATGTAATCCATCCCATAATTAAAAAAATCTAAAAAATCTTCCTCATGGCATAAGTGTTCAATCATGTATAAACAATTTTGAACACCTAAATCGACAATTTCCTCTGCTACAAAATCAGCATCTTTACAACCCAATGATTCCAGTTTTTCTCGGATCAACTTTTTACGTTTTCTTGCTTCTGACCCATGTAAATGGTTTCTTTTTAAAAAAGAATCAACCATCCAAGTAAAATATATTTCTCGTTTTTCTTTTGGTTTGGATGATAACAATTGAATGATTTTTTCTTGGTTGATCATCTGGTTTTTAATGTTTTCTAAAATCAGTTGGCTGGATGCTTGTATGGCGCCCATTGGATTGTTGATTTCGTGTGCGATTCCAGCAATGAGTTGGCCAAGTGATGCCATTTTTTCATTTAAGATCAATTGCGATTGTGTAATTTTTAGCTCTTCTAATGTTTTTTCTAATTCAAGTTTTTGGGTGATAATCAGATTATTTTTTTCTTGGATTTCTCTAAGTGCTTTTTTGATTGATTCTGCTTCATTGATCAATGTTAGGTCGATAAAAGACAAAATACATTTGCTTTCTTCTATTTCTTTTTTATTCACTTGGATTGGGATTAAGGTTCCGTCCTTTTTGATGCCTTCTAATGAAAAACTTTTTTCTTTTTTTTCCAATCCATCCCAAAGAGGATCTGAAATAATATCGCGAATGGAAACTTTTTGAAATGAATCATATCCAAACAATTTTTTAAATGCAAGATTTGCATCTACTATCATATCTCCTTCCGTAATAATAATTGCTTCGCTTGCAAAGTTATAAAAATTGCGGAATCTTTCTTCTTTACTTTCTAATTTTGATTCAAATTCGAATTTTGCAGACACATTTTCCAAAACACCTACCTGTCTTGTTGATTTCGTGAGATCAGTTCCGATGAATGTACCTCTATCCTCTATTGGTATGTAAGTATTATCTTTGCTCCTCAGACGATAGAAAGCATGGTAAGGGCTTTTTGTACCAATTGCATCAGCTAATAATTCTTTGGTGAACATCCTGTCGTCAGGATGGATTAGATTTAGCCATCCATTAAGATCCAAATGATTGAATTCTTCGATTTCGTATCCAAGAACAGATTTGATCGCTCCATCCCAGGTAATTTTATCTTCAGTGATATCATAATCATAAATGATGAGTCCTGTTTGATTGGCAACTTTATGAAACCTTGCTTCATTTTCTAACAGAGCGATTCTTTTTTTTCTAGTTTCGTCAATATTTTCAATACTTCCAATAATGATGGGGCCATTTGTTTCGGATAAAATGAATTTTCCTTGTACTTTGGCCCATATATTGGGATTCCCTTTGATTTCTAATTCTAAATCAAAGGGAGAATGTTCGATCCTTGCTTTCGTTAATGCTTGGTTTAAAGTTTCTTGGCTATCAATTGCAAAAAACTCGATTAATGAATGTATGGTGGGCGAAAAATGATTTGGATTAACGTTTAGTAAGTAATACAAGTCAGGTGTCCAAAACATTTGATTTGACTCAATTGTCCATTCCCAAACACCAGATTTTGAAATCCTTCGAATCTCTTCACCTAATTCGTTTTGTTTTTTTAGTTGTAATTCAATCTTTTTGGTTGAAGTGATGTCCTGGGCAACACCCAATACTTCCGTAGGAATTCCATCTTTATTAAAAGAAAAATTGGTTTCCCAAACTCGAAACCAATGGATGTTCCCATTGTTGTCGAAAACACGGAAGTCTAATACGTAAATGTCAGTGTTTTTCTCTTCTAACATTTTTTTTGAATGCGCTTCTATGAGGTGAAGATCGTCAGGATGTAAAATATTTTGAATTAGGTATTCATAGTTGAGGATAGGCTCAACTTCAAATCCTAAAAAAATTTCTATGCTATTGTTTAAGTATAAAAATTCATCCGTTGTCAGGTTTTGGATGTAAATGATAGCAGGAAGAGTTTTGGTAACTTTGGTGAGTAATTTTTCTTTTTCTCCTAACTTTTTTTGAAGTTCGATGAGTTGGTCCTTTTTTTGGATGACTCCTCGCGCAATCCGTTTCCCATCTTCTGAAATGTAATTGTAGAGTTTGACTTCGCAGTAAACTTCTTCACCATCGCGATTTAAGTGTACCCAATCAAATTTTACATTTCCTTTTTTAAATCCTTCTTCTATATATAATTCTGCTAATATTGGAGAAGGTTGTCCGTTTGGTTGGAACTTGGGGCTAATGTCTATAACAGATAAACTTAATAAATCATTCTTAGTAAAACCCAATATGTCTGTTAACTTAGCATTACAGTCGATGAATAATTGACTCTCCAAATCAAATACAACAACGGCATCTTCATCTTGGTCAAAAAAAGTTTTATAGGTGGTTTGGTCTTTTTCTTTTAGAAGATTTTCTAAGTAGGCAATTTTTTCTTTTGCCTCCTCTAAAGTGATGTCTTCGTTTTCTTTCATTGGGAAGCCAGGAACATTAGTATTCCATAAATAGAGAATCCATCAAGTGAAAATTTGAATGGAATTTTCCTCTTTTTTTGTTTAGTGAATTGTTGCGTAAGTAACTTTGGCAGTTTTATTTTTTTACCAAAATGGTCGTCATCCTTTGGTAGATGTCTTCCCATACAATTTGGAATCCAATGTCTTGTAAGAGAGTAAGACATTCATCTGTTGAGAGTTTTGTTTTGTAGTAAGAGCTGATTTTCATATACCAAGATCCATTTAATTTTTCATACAGTTGGTCGGTGACTCGAAGTTTTTCTCCTTCATCTTCTAAGATACAAGTGAGTATGCGGTTATCATCTGCTTTGACAGGGATAAAACGTGAATCGCCTTGTAAAGGATTGGAATAATCGCGAAAGGAGAGGAGTAAATTTCCATTCGGAGCTAAGGTTTCATAACAGAGTTTTAAAAATTCTTGGATTTGGTTTTTGGAGGAAAGATGTGTTAACGTGTCTCCACAACACAAAAGAAAACTGGGGTTTTGGTTTTTCCATTGAGAAACAGTCAAAATGTCAGCATTGATGGTTTGGATGGGAAGGTTTTCCTTTTTTCTCGTCTCTTCTAATTCTTTTAATAACTGCAAATTAAAATCGATGGCGATGACTTCATATCCTAACCGAGCCAATGCGATCGATTGTAATCCATTCCCTGCACCCAAGTCGATGGAAACTTCCTTGTTCAGCGGTGTTAATTTTTTTTGTATTAAGTATTCTTGGAAAGCTTGGATTTTTGGTTCGAGGTCTCCGAGCATCCATGAATAAAAAATTCCTAAATGATTTTCGTAGTGTTCTTTTGGTTCTTTCATATGGCCTATTTCGATTTTGATAATGATACTAAAATTTGGGAACTCATTTCCTGGGAAATTTGAATCAACAAATTTCTGTTAAGAATTAAAATAGATTTGAATATTCAGTTTTTCCATTTAACTCAAATGTCATTATAAAATTTTTAAGTTAAGAAATGTTAAAACAAATCGGACAACTAGTGTTTTTTTAGTTTTATTGAGTCATTGTGTTGGGGATTTTTACTTTGATACAAAAAATGAACTAGACTCATCAATGGTAACGCGTGACGAAGATTTTAGGAAGTTCAATGCTGCTTTAATTCTTAAAAGGTCAATTTGTCCCGAAGCTTCAGATTTTTCCCATGTGAGCAGTTCGATCGAAACAAACCGACAATTTTCCAATTGAACTTCCCCGTTTGTCGTGGGTTATTTGTACCAGGTGGGTCCTCTGGGAATTCGATTTAGAAGGAAAAAATAATTAATTCTGAAAAATAAAATGAACGAAGAAAACTTCGTATATGTCTTACGTAAGATGTTTGTCATTAGTTTCTGCATCGATCACATTTCCCCATGAATCGATTTTTATTTTCAAATAGTTTTGTTCGAGTTTTTGGCTTAGTACTTTTGATTGTCTACATTTCTACACCGATTGATTCTAAGGAAAAGGGAATGGTTTCTCCAAAAAATAAGGAATCAGTTCAGGGAGAAAAGGAGGATATAGAGAAGGAAGAGGAGACGATTTCTATAGAAGTAACTCATGAGATCACAAATGACTTTGTTTGGAGAGGGCAAAGTTTTTCTGGAGATTATATTTCCAGGCGAGACAATTTACCTTATAAAAGTATTTCAGAAGCGTATACGTATGTTCCAGTTGCTAGAATTACGCATACAAACGGTTTTTTCTTCGAATTAGAAGCAAATATTGCCTTAAAAGGGAGAGGAGATCGCGATTCGGATCAAAGGATACAATCTTATCCTGGTGGAAACGAAATCGATATCAATCGATGGACTGGAAAATTTTTAACTAATCCCAATGACAATATCAATTTTTATGATCCATCTAACGCAGTTTATTCGGAAAATTGTAATCCTTCTTTAGCAAATGATCCTTTTGCAAATCCTTGTGCAATCAATCCAACCCAAATCAAAACATATTCCGAAAGAAATGGACTCGGGAGAACGGATGGGCTTTTCACAACGTTTGCCTACGAAATGGAAACGAGACGATTCGGAACCTTCACTGTTGGGTCTTGGTGGTATTTTAAAAAAAATCGATCTTCGAAAAATACTTGGAATGAATATTTTATTTGGTGGGAGCTGCCTTGGTTCAAACAATCTTTGAATCCTACGATCCAATCATTTAAACAAACTTCTGCGAATACGCAAGCAGGTTATTCAAGCCAATATTCATCGTTTTCAATAGGGCATCATTTTCTGAAAGAAAAGGAAGTTTCCTTTGAATGGACAACTAGTTTCGGTTATGTTTGGGTGAACAATCCTGATTCGCAAAAATCAGGATTAAATGATATAACTTCAACCATTAAGTTTTTATGGAATCAATACTTCTTTTCATTGAATCATGCCCATAGACCTGAGATTGATTTATACGATAATGATAAGATTTATTTTGTGAATTCTGAATCAAATCTTCCACTCACCAATCTTTCAGAACGGGATGGAATGACTTCTGATCCTTCTAAAACTTTCGGGATTCAGAGTGACCTGATAAGCGGTGCAATAAACCAGTTGGATACTTCTGATTTGATTCAAGTGTGGGCAAAAAACAGACTCCAAAGCCAAATGATTCCAAGAAATTTATTTTGGGTTGGAATCGGAATGACTCAAACTTTCTAAAGACTTTGGAATCAAATTTTGTTGGGTTTTTGTAATTAAGGTAAAGATGTGTATTTGGAAGTTTCGTTTTTTCAATCCAATTTATTTATCTACCTATCTTTTCTTAGTTTTTGGATTGTACACTCTTCTATTGATGCCGTCTAAAAAATGAAACTTAAAAAATCCAAAATAATGGAAATCAATTCTCTTTATCATAATTGTTAGGAATGATTTTATGAAACTTTGTATCATTGGAGCCTCTTCAGGAATTGGAAAAGCAATCGCATCTCTTTGTATCAAAGAAGGTCACGAGGTTTATGGTACCTATTTCCAACACTCAGAAACCGACATGAGTTTTGCGGGATATCGAAAGTTAAATGTTTTAGAAGAGAAGTTGGATTTGGATTTTTTACCAGAAACGTTGGATGGACTGGTGTATTGTCCAGGGAGTGTGGTATTAAAACCGTTTGTAAAGGTGAGTGCAGACGAATTTATCTCGGATTATCAATTGCAGGTGATCGGTATGACAAAAGTAATCCAGGCGGTCCTACCTCGACTCAAAACTTCTACGCAAGCATCTATCGTTGTTTTTTCAACAGTTGCTGTTCAGTCTGGATTTCCTTTTCATTCTATCGTTTCTGCTTCCAAAGGTGCAATAGAGGGTTTAACTAAAGCTCTTGCTGCTGAGTTTTCACCAAACATTCGTGTCAATTGTATTGCACCGTCTATCACAGAAACTCCGTTAGTTGGTAATTTGTTGAATACAATCGAAAAAAAGGAAATGAGCGCAAAACGTCATCCCTTGAAAAAAATAGGGAAACCAGAAGACATCGCTAATTTGGTAAAGTTTTTACTGACTGAAGAATCAAGTTGGATGACAGGGCAGGTGCTCCCCCTTGATGGCGGGATTTCAACTCTTAGAGTTTCCAGTTAGTGTTTTTGAACAGAAACGAGGCGCCCCGGATCGACGGAGCGCCCTCGCCGACGGAGAGCCGGAAATGTGCGCCCATGGTTTTCCTTTCCCCTTGACAATCTGCCCAAATGCCAAATTCTGACAGGAAAGCTTAATAAAGGTGCTTTTGGATGAACAAAACCCAGATGGGGAACCTGCTTTTGGTGCTTTTTTTGGGACTGATGGCGGGAGCTGTGGCAGGAGTGGTCTTGGACCGTCTCTTTGGTACAACCTATCTCTCTCGGTTTTTGTTTGAATCACCAGTATCATTAGAGCTTTACATAATTAAAGTCGAGTTCCAGCTAACCCCTGCAAGTATCGTTGGTCTTGTAGCGTCTGGATATCTCGCACTAAAAAAGGGGTAAGTATGTCAGTAATTTCCATGAAAAGTCTGCTAGAAGCAGGCGTACACTTCGGTCACCAAACACGTCGTTGGAACCCAAAAATGAGTCCTTATGTTTATACGGCTCGTAACGGGATCCACATCATCGACCTTCAAAAGACAGTTCAAAAAACAAAAGAAGCTTATGATGCTTTGAAAAAGTTAACTGGCCAAGGTAAAAAAGTTCTCTTTGTAGGAACAAAAAAACAAGCTCGTGGTGCCATCGAAAGAGCAGCACAAGCGTGCAGTATGTACTATGTATCTAATCGTTGGTTAGGTGGACTGCTCACAAACTGGAACACAGTAAAGAAGTCGATTGCTCGTTTGAAACGACTTGAGCAAATGGAAGAGAACAACTCTTTCGAACAAGAAGCTCGGACAAAAAAAGAAGCATTATCCCTCAAACGTGAATTAGAAAAACTCCGCCAAACACTGGGTGGGATTAAGGATATGGCAGTTGTGCCTGAAATCCTTTTTGTAATTGATCCTAAAAAAGAAGAAATCGCTGTGAAAGAAGCAAAAAAACTTGGTTTAAAAGTGTTTGCTGTGATTGATACAAACTGTGATCCAGAGCCAATCGATTACCCAATTCCCGGTAACGATGATGCGATCCGTGCGATTTCCTTATTCCTTGATACAATGGCAAATGCAGTTCTCGAAGGAACAGGTGGAGAAGTCATCCAAACAAATTTTGCTGAAGATATGGACGCAGAACAACTTGCTCTTGAATACCAAGGTGAGTATGATGAGTCTGGAAAATTCATTATGGACGATGAACTTCCTCCAGTAGCAAAAGACATTCCTGTTGATGCAGAAGCAGCAAAAAAAGCAGCAGAAGTAGCTGCAGCAACAACTGAAGCAAAACCAGAAGCAGAAGGAAAAGAGTAATGGCAGTTAGCTCCGAACAAATCAAAGACCTCCGCGAACGTACAGGCGCGGGCATGATGGACTGCAAAAAAGCCCTCGAAGAAAAGGGTGGCGATATTGAAAAAGCAGTCACTTATTTAAGAGAAAAAGGTTTAGCGAAAGCGGCAAAACGTGCTGGTCGCGAAACTGGAGAAGGTAAAATCATCGCTTATGTTCACGGAACAGGTAAAACAGGAGTTCTCGTGGAACTCAACTGTGAAACTGACTTCGTGGCAAACAACGAAGCGTTTGAAGCTCTTGGAAAAGAGATCGCGTTACAAATCACTGCGATGAATCCTTTGTATGTAAACGAAGAATCCATTCCTAAGTCTGAAATTGAGAACGAAATGAACGTACAAAAAGCTCTTCTTGAAAAAGAAGGGAAAAAAGCGGATCAAATCGAAAAAATCCTTCCTGGTAAAATGAAAAAGTTCTACGAAGAGATTTGTCTCATCCACCAAAAATCAATTCGTGACAACTCCAAAACCATCAATGACCTTCTCCAAGAAGCCATTGCAAAATTTGGAGAGAACATTACTGTTGGTAGGTTCTCGAGGTTCCAAGTAGGTGGGAACTAGTCCGCGTTTCAAACGCATCCTTATTAAAATCTCCGGCGAGGCTCTCGCCGGTGAGGGTGAACTTGGTATTGATACCAATAAAACTTTCTCACTTGCCGGACAAATCAAAGAAGTTCATGACTTAGGTCTAGAAGTGGCTGTGGTAGTTGGCGGCGGGAATATGATCCGCGGCGAAACCTTAGCAAAGTCTGGAATGGACCGTGCCACTGCTGATTATATGGGTATGCTTGGTACCATCATGAATGGACTCGCCTTACAAGATGCATGCGAAAAACAAGGGATGTTTACCCGAGTACTTTCCGCCATCGAAATGAAATCCGTTGCAGAACCTTATATTCGTAGACGTGCCGTCCGCCATTTAGAAAAAAATCGTGTGATTATTTTTGCTGGTGGAACAGGGAATCCTTATTTCACGACAGATACAACTGCGTCCTTACGAGCTGTGGAAGTAGGCTGCGAAGTGATTCTTAAAGCAACCAAAGTGGACGGTGTGTACACGGCGGATCCAAAAAAAGATGCAAACGCACAAAGGTATTTACAAGTTTCCTTTATGGAGTCCATCAAGCACCGATTAAAGGTTATGGATTCAACAGCACTTAGTCTATGTATGGATAATAATATGCCAATCATAGTGTTTGATATTTTTAAAGCTGGTAATTTGAGAAAATTAATCGATGGGGAACCAATTGGTACGTTGATTTCCAATTCAGAGGAAGTGATTCTAGATGGTAGATGAAATTATAAAATCCATGCAGTCCAAAATGGACAAAACAGTTGACGCATTAAAAAAAGACTTTGGAACCATTCGTACAGGAAAAGCAAGTCCGATGATGGTGGAAGATGTAAGAGTGGACTACTACGGAACCCTCACTCCGCTCAACCAACTTGGAAAAATTGCCTGCCCTGAGCCACGTGTCATTCTCATCACTCCTTTTGAAAAAGGAATGTTAAAAGACATTGAAAAAGCAATTTTTGCGGCAAGTCTTGGACTCACTCCCAATAACGACGGTTCTAGCATTCGGATCAATATCCCTGAACTCACAGGGGAAAGACGTAAAGAACTTGCGAAAGTGGTGAAACAAAAAGCGGAAGAAAAAAAAGTTGCGATTCGTAACATCCGCCGTGATGCCAATGATGAATTAAAAAAACACCAATCTGAAATGTCCCAAGATGAACTCAAAGGCCACCAAGATAAAATCCAAAAAATTACGGATTCTTATATTGCAAAATTGGGAGATTTAGAAAAGGAAAAAGAAAAAGAGATCACTACTCTTTAATTTCCTATGAAGTTGAACTCAATCCCTTCCCACATTGCTGTCATCATGGACGGAAATGGCAGGTGGGCGGAAAACCAAGGGAAAAAAAGAACCGAAGGCCACAGAGAAGGGGCAAATGCAATTGATCGCCTTTTGGATGTGGCTTTGGAATACAAAATTCCAAACATCTCCCTTTATGCTTTTTCCACAGAAAACTGGAAACGTCCCATCACAGAAATCCAAGCCATCTTTGGGCTGTTAGTCGAGTTTATTGAGACACGTCTCGACACCATTCATGCCAAAGGGATTCGGATCCACCATAGTGGAGCTAGGAACAAACTATCAAAAACGGTTTTATCCAAAATTGACCACGCCATGGCCGTGACCAAAAAGAATAAAAAACTCACAGCTAACTTTTGTTTGAACTATGGCGGTCACGAAGAAATTTTAAGTAATTTTTCCCGGGTGATGTCAGCACGGAAGGCCAAAAAAGAAGCTTTGGACAAACCCATTTCCTCCAAAGAATTTGAAAAATATTTGTATACATCCCCTTTGCCACCCGTAGATTTATTGATCAGAACTGCGGGAGAACAAAGGATTTCTAACTTTCTTTTATGGCAAAGTGCATATGCAGAAATGTATTTTACGAGTACACTTTGGCCGGACTTTGGAAGGACCTCACTTGAGGAAGCTCTTCAGTTTTTTGATTCTCGAAAACGTAAATTTGGTGGTTTGTTATGAGTGAAACGACACTCCGTATTCTGTCTGCGATAGTGCTTACTTTTATCTATGTCTTTATGATCTTCCATAGCTCATGGTACTTCATAGAATTTTACCTCTTCGGAGTTGTATTGATTTACCTTGGACTCAAAGAGTTGTATGCATTTTGCAAAACAGAAGAATCAAAACCATTTTTTGGAACGGGATTACTGTTTTCCCTACTCATTTTTACTGTGTATTACATCCAGTTTTTGGGCCTTCAGTTTGAAGTGACACCTCCTGGATTTGTTTTGGAACTTTCAAAACTCTTCCGAGAAGGATTTCACCCCATTCCTTTTTTACTCGTGGCTCTTTCCATCACGGTTTGGATTTTACAAATTCTAAAACGCCCATTAGATGGAGCATTATTTTCCGTGGGTGGAACTATGCTTGGTCCCATCTACATTGCGATACCAATTGGTCATTTTTTACTCCTCCTTGCCCTTCCGTTTGGAACTTACTATATCTTCCTCGTTTCTGTGATCACGTTTATGAGTGATGCGGGTGCGTATTTTGGTGGTCGTTGGTTTGGAAAACACCCAGCGGGCTTAAAAATCTCTCCGAAAAAAACATGGGAAGGATACGTAACTGGAAACCTAACGGCTGTCATTGGGGCACAAGTTCTCAATGTAACATGGGAGCACTTTAGCGGTGTGAAATTGCCAGTTGGGATTGTGGAGACCATCATTTTATCCTTTGTGATCTCAGTGATTTCTGTGATGGGAGATTTGGCTGAGTCTGCGATGAAACGTGATGCCAAAATCAAAGATTCTGGAAGTCTCATACCGGGCCACGGTGGGGTATTGGATTTAGCAGATGCCCTTCTGTTTACAGTGCCTGCGATCTATTATTATTTTCTCTTCAAAGGTTTCCTCGGATTCTCTGTCTGATCATTCGACTAAGGATCTGTCTAAACAATATATGGTAGGTGTCTCGGTATTAGGAATTTCAGGTTCTGTTGGCTCTTCCACGGTGAAGGTGCTCAGGCAATTCCGAGACCAGTTTTCGTTACGTAGTTTTTCCGTTCACTCCAATTGGGAAGTGGCAAAAATCCTCATTTCAGAATTTTCCCCCGAAGTGGTTTGTGTCACCGATCCCAAGTTAGTGGGGAAGTTTGGGGATAAATTTGGTTCTACAAACATTTTGTATGGAGACCATGCTCTTATTGACTTAGTCAAATTGCCATCAGTGGATGTGGTGGTTACTGCTGTGGTTGGGGCCAGGGGAGTCCTTCCTACCATTGCAGCCATTGAGGCTGGCAAAAAAATTGCCATCGCCAATAAAGAAACGCTTGTTACCTTTGGGCCACTGATTAATCGTTTGGTGGCAAAACACAAAACTCTAATGGTGCCTGTAGATTCCGAACACAATGCACTTTTCCAACTCATTGAAAGGGAAACTCGTTCCAATATTCGTGCGATTACACTCACTGCATCGGGCGGAAGTTTTCGTACGTTACCTATCGAAGAGTTGGAACATGTTTCCGTAAAACAGGCTCTAAACCATCCAACTTGGTCCATGGGTCCGAAAATCACTGTGGACTCGGCAGGTCTGATCAACAAAGGTCTGGAAGTGATTGAAGCACATTTTCTCTTTGGGTTTTCGTATGACGAGATTGAGGTGGTGATCCACCCGCAGTCTCTCACTCACGGCATCATTGAAACGAGAGATGGCGCTTGTCTGCAATACACAAGCCACCCCGATATGGTGTATCCCATCGCACATTCCTTATTTTATCCAAATCCAACACCGCAAATGCTCATAGAACGAAAACCTTCCACTTGGAAAACCTTGGAATTTTTTCCACCAGATACAAATCGTTACCCTGGACTCACACTTGCCTACCAAGCAGGAAAAGCAGGTGGAGTGGCACCTTGTATTTTTAATGCAGCGAATGAAGAAGCTGTGGCGTTATTTTTAGAAGAAAAAATATCTTTTACTACAATTCCAAGACTCATTGAGTCTGCCTTAAACCAAGTCAAAAATGAATTTCCAGAGACCCTTGAAGGTTATTTGGAAAAAGACAAAGAAACACGAAATTTGATCCAATCTGAATTTTTAAAAGGGGGAGTGACTACATGATCGTATTAATACTCGGCGCTGTATTCATGTTAGCTGTATCGATTTTTATCCATGAATTGGGGCACCTCTTATGTGGGAAACTAGTAGGTGTGGAAGCACGTATCTTTTCGTTAGGTTATGGCAAAGGAATTTGGAAAAAACGGATTGGCAAAACCATCTACCAAATCACTGCCATACCCATCGGTGGTTATGTTTTATTTCGTGGTGATGATTATAGCAAAACTAAAAAACCAAAACAAGGGGATTTGCTCGCGACTCCACCTCTTCGTCGTATGGTGCCTGTGCTTGGAGGTCCATTCGCCAATTTAGTGTTAGGCTTTTTGTTGTTATTTATTTTGGAACTTTCAGGAGACAGCCCTTCTTCCAACCGCATTTTCATTGAAGACGCAAACAAAGTATCAAGCCCTGCTTATAACGCTGGTCTTCGCACTGGTGACAAAATTTTATCCATCAATGGAAAACCCACTGAAAGTTTTGAAGATATTTTTACCAATGTGAGTTTAACTTCTGGTGATCCCATCCAAGTCACCTACCAAAGGGAAAACGAAACTAAGACAGTCGAAATTGTTCCCAATTTATATTCTGCCGGTGGACATCCTACGATTGGGGTGATGCCATTTGGAGAAAGAAGAGTAGTAGCAACCTTTACTTATGGGGAACAAATCAGCCACTTTATGGCGAATGTTTTAGATAAAGATGATAAATCTTCTTTATACTTCCAAGAAAAAATTGAAGAACGAAAAGAAGAAATTCCAGAAGAACTTCTGAAACAACATGAAATCGCAGAACGGGAAAAATCCCTCCGACGTCGAGCTCTCTCTTTTTTGAAAGACGGAGATATGATTTTAACCGTTGCGGGAGTGGATGTTCATACCGTTCCTGAATTACAAACAGAACTTGGAAAACACCAAGGAAAAACCATTCCTGTTGAAGTGGAACGTAAAACCTATCCACTTCTTACCCCTTGGGCAACAGAAAAAGTAACTATACAAATCCCTGTGTTAGGTGCCAATGTGTATGAATTTTGGAATATCGAACATCCAAAATTCCCTGAATTAGGAATTCCTTATTTTCGATTGGATAGTTATGATGCTGAAATCGAAAATCGACTTTCGAATTTAAAAATCCAAAACCAATCATTTGAAACGGCAGATGCCTTTACCTCCTATTTGAAATCCAATGCAGGTAAAAAAGAAATTTGGATCGGCAATATGAAATACTTTGCTGATGTCAATTTGAAACCGATAGGCCTTCTTGGCTTTCGTGCTTCTATGAAATTTGAAGCCGAAAAATTACAGAAAGAGTCAACCGTTTATTCATCACTTGTCGGTGCAGGGAACAAAGTATACGAAAACGTTTCCACGACCCTAAAAGGGATCGGTATGTTGTTCTCTGGGTTATTGTCTCCAAAAGAAAATTTGTCGGGTCCGATTGGGATTGTGCAGATTGCTGGGATTAGTTTGGAATATGGTTGGGTCACTTACCTTGACTTTGTTGCTAAAATTTCATTAGCACTGATGGTGATGAACTTGCTTCCTATACCTATGGCTGACGGCGGACACATTGTACTCTATGCATATGAGGCGATTACAGGAAGACCACTTCCAAGAAAGGCAATTGAAGCGATCTTTCGATTGGGATTTTTCTTTCTCATTGGGCTTGGACTTTATGTTTCCTTCAATGATGTGATGCGTATTTTTTAAAACCAAACTTTGTATTGTTAGATTGTTAACCAGAAAGAGAAAAATGAAATGAAAGCTAGTTCCTATTTAATTCCAACTGCGAAAGAAGACCCACAAGATGCAGTGGTAGCCTCTCATAAATTGATGATGCGTGCAGGCCTTATCCGTAAGTCTGCAGCAGGTCTATACTCCTATTTACCACTTGGTTTACGTGTTCTTCGTAAGATTGAAGGCATCGTGAGAAAAGAAATGGATGCGGCAGGTGCTTTGGAATTCCAACTTCCGATTCTAACACCGAGTGAAATTTGGAAAGAATCTGGTCGTTGGGACAAAATGGGTAAAGAGATGTTTCGTCTGAAAGACCGCCATGACAACGAAAGTTGTCTTGGTCCCACACATGAAGAATCATTTTGTGTGCTTGTAAAACCAATGGTTCGCTCCTACAAAGACCTTCCGATCAATGTATACCAAATTCACACAAAGTTCCGGGATGAAATCCGCCCTCGGTTTGGTGTCATCCGCTCTCGTGAATTTACAATGAAAGATGCGTATTCTTTTCATTTAGATGATGAATCCTTGGATAAAACGTATCAAACGATGCGTAAAACCTATCGTAGGATTTTTGCAGGCATGGGACTTTCCACGATTCCTGTGCAAGCGGACTCAGGGAATATGGGTGGTTCTGCCTCGGAAGAATTTATGGTCGTTTCACAAATTGGAGAAGAAACACTCACAATTTGTCCTACTTGCCATTATTCAGGGAACATTGAAAAAACTCCCGTGATACCCAAAAAAAATACAAACAAACAAGTGTTCAATGGCAACGGAAAACTTCATACTCCTGCAAAAAAATCCATCACAGAAGTCGCAGAGTTTTTAAACACAAAAGAAGAGAATCTTTTGAAAGCAGTGGCACTTGTTGCCGATGGGCAATATGTCCTTGTTTTTTTGGAAGGGGATCGCGAACTAAACGAAAACAAATTAAAAAACCATTTGGGTTGCAATGAGCTAAGACCGATGGGCCCAGCGGAAATGGAAAAACTAGGACTTGTTCCTGGATTCATCGGACCAGGTTTTCCAAAATCAGAATCGCTTAAAATTTACATTGATTCCTTACTCGATTGGAATTTTGCCTATATTGCTGGTGCAAATGAAATTGATCACCACATAGCGGGTGTTCAACTCTCTTCTTTTTTCAAAGAAGAGGAAGTGACTAAGATCGATGTTTCCCAAGCAAAAGTAGGTGACCCTTGTCCTTCCTGCGAAACTGGCTTAACGGCCGAGAAGGGGATTGAAGTAGGTCATATTTTTAAACTAGGCCAAAAGTATTCCAAAGCATTTGATATTACAGTTCTGAATGACAAAGGAAAGGCTACTACCACAACCATGGGTTGTTATGGGATTGGTGTGAACCGATGTATGGCAACTGTGATCGAACAATGTAATGATGACAAAGGAATTTTTTGGCCAATCTCCATCGCACCGTTTACGGTTTGTTTGGTGAGTATTGCCAAAAATCCTGATGATATCGCAAAAATTGAATCCATCTACAAGGCACTTGTCGCGGCTGGCATTGAAGTGTTGTGGGATGATCGTGACCTTGGTCCTGGATTTAAATTTAAAGATTCTGAGCTCATCGGATTCCCCATCCGAATCACATTAGGAAAAGGGTTTTTGGAGAAAAATGAGATCACAATTCTTGATCGTAAGTCCATGGTGGAAGAGACCATTTCTTTTACGACAAACGAAGATCTCGTCAAGAACCTACAGGAAAAAATCGCCACCCTCGAAGATTCCATTCAAAAGGATGTAACTCTCGCGGGAACATGAACTTTTCCCAAGAATTTTTTTAGTGAGCAAAGGAACTTGTAGATCAAAATCGGCTTCTGTGATAAACAAAGGTCATTGGGTGGCGGGTGGATAACCCCACCCAGTTCGATTAGGGCGGGGAAATCTTCTTAAAAATCCCCGAACTCCCCACCTCCCCCAAAAGAAGCAGTTTTCATATTCACCTATCCCTCTATCTTAGGATATATGGGCAAAAACCAACCTGGATATTTTGGAGAATTTGGCGGTCGATACGCACCAGAAATTCTAACAGAAGCTCTTGAAGAGCTAGAATCCACCTATCACAAGTTAAAGAAAAGTAAAAAATTCAAAAAAGAATTAGAATTTTACTTAAGCAACTATGTCGGAAGACCGAGTCCTTTAACTTTTGCAGAACGTCTCACCAAACATTGGGGAGGTGCACGTATCTGGTTAAAAAGAGAAGATCTTAATCATACTGGTGCTCATAAAATTAATAATGCCATCGGACAAGCGTTAATTGCAAAATTTATGGGCAAAAAAAGAATTATTGCAGAAACTGGTGCAGGCCAACATGGCCTTGCTACGGCTACAGTCGGTGCTATGTTTGGTATGGAAACTGTTGTTTATATGGGAGCAGTTGATGTCGAAAGACAAAACTTGAATGCCAAAAAAATAGAGATGTTAGGTGCAAAAATATTACCAGTTACTGCTGGGGAAGCCACTCTCAAAGAAGCAACAAGTGAGGCCATGCGTGATTGGGCTCTCAATGTTTCAACAACTCATTATATTGTTGGATCTGCCATCGGACCTCATCCATTCCCTACAATCGTACGTGATTTACAAGCTGTGATTGGAAAAGAAGCGAGGTCACAGTTTAAAAAACAAAACCATAAACTCCCTAATGCCATTGTTGCCTGTGTGGGAGGTGGATCAAATGCGATTGGGATGTTCACTGCATTTTTAAAGGACAAACATGTTGCTATTTATGGTGCAGAAGCTGGTGGACTTGGTCCAAAACCTGGCGAACATTCTGCCACTTTAACCTATGGCAAAACTGGTTTTTTGCATGGAACAAAAACTCTCATCATCCAAGATGAAGCAGGTCAAATTGTACCCGCACATTCTGTTTCCGCTGGTTTAGATTATCCCGGTGTTGGTCCCGAACATGCTTTTCTGTCCCAATCAAAACGCGTGGATTATCGAATGGTTACCGACGAACAAGCGCTAGATTGCTTTTTGGAGGTGACAAGGACTGAAGGAATCATTCCTGCTCTCGAAACAGCTCATGCATTTCATGTAGCAAGAGACGTTGCAAAAGATTTAGGGAAAAAGAAAGATCTTATCATTTGTCTGTCTGGTCGTGGTGATAAGGATGTTACGGAAGTGCTTCGTTTGTTAGGTGAAAAGAGTAAATGAGTAAAATAAAAGATCTTTTTGAAAGTGGAAAAATAAAATCTGCGTTTATTCCGTATTTTACGCTTGGAGACCCAAATTATAATGATTCCATCGAATTTGGAAAAACGATTTTAGACAATGGTGCTGATATTTTAGAATTAGGGATTCCGTTTTCTGATCCAGTTGCAGATGGTCCTGTGATCCAAAGAGCAGTTGCGAGATCTTTGAAAAACAAATTTTCCTTTTCTGAAATCTTTCGAGTGACTAAAGAAATTCACCGACACAAAAAAGACGTACCTCTCGTTTACTTAACTTACTTCAATCCAATCTTTCACTGTGGGATTGAAGATTTTTTGAACCAGGCAAAAGATTCTGGGGTTGTCGGACTTGTGATCCCTGATTTACCTTTTGATACCAAAGAAAGTGAAGTTTTATTCCAAGAACTAAGAAAACGAGATATGGATCTCATCCATTTGGTCACACCAGCTTCGACTAAAAAACGAATTGAAGCATTGAAAAAAACATCTACAGGTTTTATTTACTATGTTACTTCCTTTGGTGTGACTGGCGAACGCCGCGAGTTCTCAGTTGATTTGAAAGAAAGGATTCGGTTTCTAAAAGAAACCATCCAATTGCCAATTTGTGCCGGGTTTGGTATCTCCACACCAGACCAAGCGGGTCAAATTTCTGGCTATGCGGATGGAATCATCATCGGATCTGCCATCCAAAGGATCATTGAAGAAAATGGACATGAATTTCCCAAAGCAAAACAAGCTTTGGCAGAATACATTGCCAAGATTCGGGTTGCCATTCCCTAAATTTTTTTCCCAAATCACTCAAAAACATTTGAGTCTCTTTAAAAAATCCGAGAAAATGGTCGGAAATTCCTAAACGAATAAAGAGGCTCTATGTCCGACAAAGAATCAAAATCGCTTTCGATTTTGGATTACCTCAGCATTGCTGTTGCCACCCTTGGGTCACTCGGTGTGATCGTATCTGTTGTCATGACAGGATGGGTATATGAATATTCCTTCCTGATTGGTGGGATGCTTTTACTCCTCACTTCTTCCTATTTTGTTTACAAAATCATTGAAAAAGTTTCCAAAGACAAACAAAAGTCAGGTGCAATCTGGCTGTCCTATGTAATTGCCATCTTTATGTATACGATGGTCAATACATTCCAACCTCTCAAAGAGTTAGAAGAAAATTCCGTTTCGTTTCGTTTTCAATTTTTGCGGGGATCCAATACAAAAACAGAAAGTGAGGGAGATACAGGTAGAATTGAATACATTCAATACAATCCTCCTGCAAAAGCAAGAAAGGATATCAACATCATTGGTATCACAACTGAGTCACTTGAAAAGTTACAAGGTACTTGGCCACTTCCTTGGAGTTATTATGCAGATATCATCGAAACGTTTAAAGACTCAAACAACATTCTTATGTTCGATATTTTCTTTGTGGATTATAAACCCGGCCAAACAGAAGAGATGGTCACTGCATTGCAAAAAAATCGCAATGTTTTATTTGACTACCCTATGGAAGTCAGCGCAGAATCTAAGGAAGCAGTTCTCAATCTAGAAAAACGGATTGATATCTTACGTAAGTTCCAATTAAAGAATGTCATCGATGAAAATGATGGAGGGATATCCTGGGTAAAATTTCCTCAACCTCCTATCGAACCAATCGGTGAATTATCAGCTGGTCTCGGTTTTGCGAACGTTAAAAAAGATGAATCTGGTTTGAACCGCAAAATGCCTCTTGTGGTGAAAGTTTATAATTCAGGACGGGATAGAGAAACAGAATACTTCCCATCCATTGACTTACTCATTGTTTGCCAATACTATGGTATCAATGTACAAAGTGATGTAGAAGTTAACATGGGACATTATGTAAAACTTAAAAATATCCCAAATAAAATCATCCGCGAATTCAATGTCAAAGCTCGTAAGTTTGAAGAACGTGATGTAATGCACATTCCAAACGAAAAAAGAGAAGTGGTGATTCCCATTGATTGGGAAGGACAAATGGAAATCAATTATGTGGGAGGAAGGTATTCATTCAAACAAAATGAAATTTTCGAAGTCACAAATGATTGGAATCCAGAATTACTCGAAGCAAATCAAATTAACAATAAAATATTCCTAGTTGCGATGTACTATGCAACTGGTCGTGGAGCTTCGAAAGACTCCCACTTATCTCCGTTTGGTGATATGTCCGGAATTGAACACCACGCTCATGCAGTGAACACAATCTTAAACCAAGACTTTTTGTCCACAATGCCAAACTGGGGAATCTTTTTGATTTATGTTGGGCTTGGTGTGATGATTGGATTTTTGCAACCACGTGTTAAAACTCACATTGGTTTTGCTATTATGTTAACGCAGTTATTATTGTATGTAATCGCTGCACTTTATATTTTCCAAACTTTCAATCTCATCACAGTATTACCTTCTGTTACCATAGAACAGATAGTTGTCTTTGTTGCCATCATTGGATTTAGAATTTTAACGGAAGAAGAAAACGTAAAATACATTCGTCAAACCTTCTCCAAATTCGTATCCAAAGACGTTGTGGATGAACTCCTCAAACACCCTGACAATTTAGCTCTCGGTGGATCCAAACGAGAAATCACGATCTTTTTCTCTGACGTTCGAGGGTTCACAACGATCTCTGAACAATTGGGTCCAGAAGATTTGGTGAAATTACTCAATGAGTATCTTTCTGCTATGACAGACCTCATCATTGAATATAAGGGAACCATCGATAAATACATGGGAGATGCGATCATGGCATTCTGGGGTGCTCCAGTGCCATTGGAAGACCATGCTTATTATGCTTGTGTGGCTGCACTTGCACAACTTGACCACTTAAAAGTGCTGCAACAAAAATGGGCAGAACGAAATGTCCCTGTGATCGACATCGGTTGTGGTCTCAATTCAGGCCCTGCTGTTGTGGGAAACATGGGATCATCTCATAGGATGGAATACACTTGTATGGGTGATACAATCAACTTAGGATCCCGTTTGGAAGGTTCCAATAAAATGTACACCACAAATATCATCATCTCGGAATACACCTATGAAAAAGTGAAAGACCGAGTTGTGACAAGAGAACTTGATTTGGTGCGTGTAAAAGGAAAAACCCAACCTGTTCGGATTTACGAATTGCTTGGAATCACAAACCCAGAAGATATGGAGAAAATGAAGCGGCCTCTCCAAAAGGCGGCAACATGAAGTTTCAATGCCATCGTACCCATATCTCGACAAAATCAATTTCCCAGAAGACCTTAGAAACCTAAAGGAAACAGACCTCCCTGCCGTCTGCCAAGACGTCAGGGAATACATCATCGATACCCTCTCTGACGTGGGAGGGCATTTTGCTAGTAACCTAGGAGTAGTGGAACTCACAGTTGCCCTCCACTACGTCTTCCAGACTCCTAAAGACAAAATCATATGGGATGTTGGCCACCAAACCTACCCTCATAAAATCCTCACTGGACGAAAAAAAGAACTGCCCACTGTCCGCAAATGGTTAGGCCTCTCTGGATTTCCTAAACGTGAAGAATCTGAGTACGATTTATACAACACTGGACATGCAGGGACATCCATATCTCAAGCCTTAGGAGAAGCATGTGCACGTGATCTCATGGGTGAGAATTACAAAGTTGCCGCAGTCATTGGTGATGCATCGATTGCAACAGGTATGGCTCTCGAAGCCATGAATCATGGTGGTCATATTAAACCGAATATGCTTGTCATCCTAAATGACAATTATATGTCTATTTCCAAAAATGTTGGTTCTATTTCCAATTATCTCAATCGAATCATCTCGTCTCAGGTTTATAATAAGGGTAAAACTGCATTTTATGGTTTCTTAAAATGGATCCCATTGATTGGTCCAGCCTTACAAGCATTAGCTCATAATATGGAGACTTCGTTTAAACATTTTATGATGCGTCCAGGTGGACTTTTTGAAGACCTTGGGTTTACCTATTTTGGTCCCATCGATGGTCATGATGTGAACCGAGTGGTTCAGATGTTACAAAACCTTTCCAAAATCCAAGGACCAATCCTTCTCCATGTTCTCACACAAAAAGGAAAAGGATACAAACCTGCAGAAGCCGATCCTATCAAATACCATGGTGTGACCCCATTTAACAAAGAGTCAGGTAAAATGGCATCTGCAGATGCCAATAAAATTGGGCTCTCAAAAATCGTAGGAAAAACTCTCATCGATTTAACGAACATGGACAAACGAATTGCAGTGATTACACCTGCAATGATTGAAGGTTCCGGGTTACGTGATTATCAGGAAACTTATCCCAACCATACTTTTGATGTAGGTATCGCCGAACAACACTCAGTCGCATTTGCGGGAGCGATGACAAATGGTGGTGCGATTCCCTTTATGTGTATTTATTCTACGTTTTTAACGAGAGCAATGGACCAATTGGTGGAAGATGTATCTCTCATGAACCTACCCGTGCGATTTGTCATCGATCGTGCTGGTATTGTAGGGCCCGATGGTGAGACCCACCAAGGTTTGTCTGATCTAGGATATTTGGCTGGCCTACCCAATATGGACATTATGGTCCCAAGTTCAGCACAGGATATCATAGATAGCCTTCATTTCATGAAAGACTATACGGAACATCCGATCGCGATTCGTTTTCCAAAAGACAACGGCGACTTACGTGAGTTAAAGTTTGAGTCACCAAACCAAGTCAACAAAGGGAAAGCTAGGCTTGTGTCTGAAGGAAAAGATTTACTCATATTATCACTTGGATTTATGTTACCCATTGCCAAACAAGTTGCAGAGATCCTCAAATCAAAAGGGATTACAACAACAGTAATCGATCTTTTTTGGTTACGTCCTTATGATTCGGACTTGGTCCACAAATGCATCGAATCCACCCAAAAATTTGTGATTTTGGATGAAAGTTACCTCCACGCAGGGGCATCTGGTTATCTTTTGAACGAAATTCCAAATCATCTCATTGGTAAGTTCTTAAAAACATTTGCCCTCCCTTTGGAACCAATCCACCACGGGGAAAGGAACCAAATTTTAGAGCATTACCGATTGACTGCGTCTCAAATTGCTGATGATTTATTGCAAAGTTTGCAAAAATAAAAAATAAGTTTTCAAGGAGATTTTTAAGGTTTCCGAAAATGAAAGAAAACAGGTGAGGATCTCTTTGTCTTCAAGTTCTTTCCAACTTTCTTTAGATTTAGCAAAAGACCATTTTAAAATCGGTGATTTAGACCGTGCCGAATTCCACCTTCGTTCCAGTTTAGAATTGGAAGAATCAGAGGAAGCCTATTTTTATTTGGGACTTGTACAAAACGCTCTTGGATCCTGGAGTGATGCATTGGCTTCTTATTACAAAGCCGTTAGTTTGGACCATGAATACGGGAATCCATGCAATGAAATAGGTGTTTTACTTCTACGTATGGGCAATGACAAGGAAGCAGTGTATTGGTTAAAAAAATCAGTACGATGTGAACGAAATGATGCTCCTCACATCTCCTATTTTAACCTAGCAACTTTGTATAAACTTTGGAACCGTCCTGAAAGATCCTTACAATACTTACACAAAGCACTTTCTTTAAAAAAGGATTTTTTAGAAGCTAATGAACTTTGGCGCGAATTAAAAGCGGACGAAGAAGCTCCTTCCAATTAACTATAGTCAGTGGGGAGGGGAACCATTACCTCTCCCTCATACATTGGAATTTGCATTTTAACCCCTTTCCAATCCAAATAAGTAAATCCACCTTCCTCGATTAACAAATCTGATAGTTCTTTTGCAGCATTCCATGTGAATCGGTATTTGATCTTTTCCTCATTTGACCTGAGTCCCAAGATTCCACCGTCCTTTGTTTCATAAATTTCGAATGTACCAAATGGATAACTCCTCCCATCATCGGTGAGGAATAGAATCTCTTCTTCTAAAACTTCTACGTGTAAGACATGGCAAGGGAAACCATCAATTTTGATATACCCATGTTCCGAAAGTTCACCAAAGGTATTTTCAATGTAGACACCTTTTTCATTTCCATGGAGGTTATTGCGAAAGTAGGTGAGGATTTCTTCTTTATCAATGGGGTTTCCGCGAAAAATCCATTCGTCGGCTGGTGAGATATAGATTTCAGAATCAAATTTTCTTGGCATATGATTATCGATACCGGAAGGCATACCCTTTCCAATAAGGTAAGTTAGATTGTTGGAGGTAGGAGTGTGTCGTCCTTCCTTTTTGGTCCATTGTTTGTACGGAAAGTGTATCAATTGAGGTTTGGTTCTTTTCTGTCATCCACACTCCATCAATTTTTCTTGCATACATATCTTTTTTAAGCCTTGGTTCATACTCTTCCCAAGTTAAGTCTTCTGTATTGCGAATGATCACCTCTCCCACGATTTTAAAGAGTTTTTTGGGCCTTTCTCTTAGGATTTCCACATCTTGCCAGGAAGATACCTTATAACGATGATCATTTGGACGAAAATCAGGTTCTGGGATAAAATCCACGGAAGAACATCCAAAAAACACGACTAGGAATAGGATTGGGTAAAAATTGAACCGCATTTTATACCTTAGACAAAAATATGCTATACATTGGTAGAATTGCCATAGGATAAGCAATACAAAGATTTAGGCACCAAGCTTTCATGGAAGAAACAGACATCGGGAAACGCAAACGGGAAAACGTACTCAAAATTGGTTACTCTACCTTAGATGAAATTGAGGAAAAAGTAAAGGCCTTTCGAGTTATGAACCAAAATGCCGTGAAAAAGCGGTATCTTATCACCCGAGACCCCATTTTAGACCCTCAGGGAAAGGTGTTACTCGCTAAGGCACAGGAAATTGATGTTTCTGCGGCTAAACTGCTCAGAAGGCATTTCAAAGGTGCTGATATGTTCAAAGTGTTCCAACCTGATGAGGGTCTCGTGATCATTTCTGATATGTCTACTATGGAAGGAGTTTCCTTTTCTATGGACATTGTGACCCAAATCATGAACTTGGGTGGCGGTGCTTACGAAGGTTTTATTGACCGAGTGGATAGTTTTGAAGACTTCATTGGCCTTCTCAAAAAAAACCTATTCCCTCGTATGATCATCGTGGGATATTTGCCAAAAGAAAAAATCCAAACCGAAATCATCAATTTCGTGAAAGTAAAACGTTTGGACAATTACCTCCGAACATTGGAACTTACCCATACCGTTTTTAAACCAACCGCTTATTTCCCCAAAATCAAACAAGTGAACATCTCACAAGAAGACCCAAAATCCTGGGGACGATTTGTGGTAGAGATCGTCCGCGAATACACAAGACCTTATTTTGTCGAAGAAGTGTAATTTTAAATTACACTTCGTAGAAAGTTAAATTTTCATACAGTTCTTTTGGTAAGTTACCACTTGCATCCATGTACTTTTTGTACTTGTTTTCAAATTCTTTGTGTTGGCGTGTACGGATATTTTTGAAGCGGTTATGGAGTTCTGCATACGCAGGTTGTGATGATATTTTTTCCCGTATATTTTTATGAAATGGGATATGACGGTAAAAAATAGAACGTACCACACGGTTGACACGTTGTACCCCTTCTGCTTCATACCGGATCCATAAAGAATAATCATAGGCAAATTTATCACGGTCAGTACGGAATCGTTTGAACTCAGATGAAATTTTTTCTTTGAGTTCAGGAGAAAGGTCCTTACTTTTTTTATAAAACTGCACATAATCCGTGTAATCTGCTGTGATCGATGGAATCCCTACGTTATTCCAATCTGGTCCAAGGATATTTTTACAGAGTTCCCAACGGAAAGCAGCGATAGCTTCCAACATAAAGGTTTTGAGGTCACCTGTTACAAAATGTGGGATACAAATCCTACCTCTTGATTCTTTTGATCCTGCTCCACGGAAAATGGAAAGGTCTTGCCACATCATGATTTTTGGACCAATGGAAGGAACGAGGATAAAATCAGGAATGATTGACCTTTGTATAAACTCGTTTTTAATTCCAATGTCTTCGTTTCGGTAAATTACCTCACGATTGAAGGCTGTATAATCAATCCCTAATATGTATTGTAGTGCTTTTTCTACATCATCTTTGGAAACAAAACATTTTTCAAGAGGGATGGTGATGTGGTATTTTGTGAGAATTGGAAAATGGCTGGCAATGTTTCCTGAAGTCAAACGCACGTTAGGTTCATACATAGAAGAAATTTCAGAGCCAAGTCTCGCATCCCCAGTATCATAATCGGGTGGGATGTCTTTTTCGGATTTGATCCCAGAGTCTTTGAGGTCCATTTTTAATTTTTCAAAAAATGTTTGTCCCAGTTCATCAACAGAAGTAGGAACTTCCCGAGAATAAATTTTTTCTAACCAATCGGTACCATGGTGGATCGGAGCACTTGGATTTCCACCCGGTTGGTACAATCTGCCTACAAGTTCTACGATATGACCGTCGTCGAGTAAGGTTTCGTCAAAGTATCCATAACGTAACATAAGTTCAACGGCTTTGGGGGCTTGTTTCCCTGATTGTAACCATTTTGTGAAAGATTTTTTATACACATCCCAATATGTTTTGGCAATTGTCCTTCGGATTTTACGATTGTCTGGTTCTGGATCGAGTGGGTTTTTGAAGGACTTCAGTTTTACCATTAAGGTTGAAAACTCTTTGACTGCTTCTGGGTCTGCTTGTGAATAGTTTAGGATTTGACTTGCAGAATTAAGAAGTTCCACTTTTAGAGCTTTGGTATCAATTCCTGCTCGGATTGGATCTCCACCTTGTGCAATGGCCTCCTCTTTGTTTTTCTGTGCATTCAGTTCATGTCCATACTTATTTGTAAGTTCCGATTGTTTGGATTCGAGTTTGTCTAAACTATTGCCAACACTTGCATAATTAGTTCCAAAAATTTGTTTGTATTCATCAAGAAGGGATTTGGATTTTTTTAATGCCCACTCGGTAATGGGAAGTAACACTGTGGAAGGAATTGTGGAATAACCAGTATTAAACAAATCTAATGTTAGATTAAACTTCTCCAGTAGTGCATTTTCTCCGACAAACATAGAATTCATCATTTCTGATAAATCATAAGTTTCTTTACTAAGGAGTTCGAATAACTCGCGGTATGTTTTTACATAACTTTCAGCAGCACTTTGTAAAAGAGTTGGATCGGCTTCAAACAAGGCTTGTGAAATTTTAGGATTCACAGATAAAATTTTACGAATAAAATGGAATTCTGCATCATTCCATTCGATGGATTCACTATAATCTTTTTCAAAAAATTCGCCGTGGTCTTCTTCTAAAAAGTTGATTGTTGGTTTGTCAGGTAACATCCCACCGTGTTCTTGGAAACCAGCTAAATTGTTTCGGATGAGTTTCATCACAGGATCGATGATGTTTTCATCTCGAGTGATCATCGCTCCCGGTGTAACATCAGAAAAGATAGATGGATTCAAAATATAATAAACGGCACCCAAATTATCCATCGTTTGTTCAAACTTGGAGGAGAGACCTTTGATGGATAATACACGTTTGTAGAGTTCTCCGATTTCTTTGAGAAGGGTTCGAACTGCCATAACGCCAACAGATACTTTCGTAGTGAGAGTTTTTTTTGCATTGGCTTGGTTCATGACATATGTGGATACAACACATGAAGTTTTAGCACGAATGGTATAAGGGTAAGGTGTTCCTTCGAGCAAAGCAAAGATGCCTGGTGTTAAATTGGCTCCTTCCAAACTGTACAAAACAATGCTTGTGTCGCCGAGTGTGGTCTCGACTCGCACCGAACCCTCATGGAGGATGTTCATGGAAGTTGAGGACTTACCTCCGATGAAAAGGACTTCACCTGGATTGACTGGGATCTTTTGGTTATTTTTACTGGTATCTAGAGGCATTTGGTTGTTCGTAAAGGAAACTTAGGTTTCCGACAAACGCTAATAAAGAAGCGCCAAATTGCAAAATACTTTTTAGAAAAATACAACATGTTGCAGCCACAATTCAAATTAAATGCGAAAAAAGAAATTTATGTCCCAGGTGATAAGTCGATCTCTCATCGGTCTGTGCTTTTTTGCGCCCTCTCCCAAGGGAAATCCGAAATCCATGGCTTTTTAGAAGGGGAAGACCCGCTTCATACCTTACATTGTTTTGAATCGATGGGACTTTCAGTCTCTTCCCTAGGAAAAGGAAGTTATACAGTCATAAGCCCAGGCAAAGAGAATCTCAAGTCTCCCCAAGGGGTTTTGGATTTTGGAAATGCGGGGACAGGGATTCGTCTCTCTGCAGGATTACTGGCAGGACTCCCACAAATACAAGCAACACTGACGGGAGATGCTTCCCTTTGCAAACGACCCATGGCTAGGATCATGAACCCATTAAAAGAGATGGGGGCTGACATTGTTTCCGTCGAAGGAAACGACAGAGCACCACTTCGCATCCAGGGAAAACAATTAAAAGATTATTCCTACCATAGTCCCATTGCCTCGGCACAAATTAAAAGTGCACTTGTCCTTGCGGCTTTGTCATCTGGCATCTCAATTGATTACAAAGAATCGGAAGTATCGAGAGACCATACCGAAAATATGATTCGTTTCCTTGGCGGAAACATCATCCACCATTCTCCCATTCACTTTACCGTAAAACCTCCTTACCTTTTTGAAGGGGCAAAGTATGTAATCCCTGGTGATATTTCAAGTGCTGCATTTTTCATTGTGTTTGGTTTATGTGGGGGAGGGAGTGAACCTCTTCTCATCAAAAATATCGGACTCAATCCATCTCGAATTGGAATCATCACAGTTTTACAAAATATGGGTGGCAAAATTGAAATTGTCGCCAAACGAGTGGAATGTGGAGAAGAGATTGGTGACTTACTCATTTTTCCATCAAAACTCAAACGTATAGTGATTACCGAAGATTTGATTCCTTCCATCATTGATGAAATTCCTATTTTAACCGTTGCGGGACTTTTTTCTGAAGGTGGATTTCAAATTTCTCATGCGGAAGAGCTGAGGGCTAAAGAATCAGATCGTATCCATTCTATGGTTTCCAATTTGGAAAAACTAGGGATTCAGGTGAAGGAAGTAAAGGATGGATATGAGTTTGATGAAGTAAGTTCCATTCAAAAAACAAAAATCGAAACCTTTATGGACCACCGTATTGCAATGAGTTTTGCAATCCTTTCCAAACTCTCCGGTGTGGAACTTACTTTTGATGATACAAGTTGGGTCGACACAAGTTTCCCTGGATTTTTTGATATCTTAAAATCCATGTGATATCAGTTACATGTAAGAAACTTGTATCATCTTGTTGTTACCGTAACAAAAAAATATCCTTAGAGAGTTTCAGTTTCAGAAATGAAAAGATGAGCTCTCATTGTGATTTCAAAATCATTTCCTTCTAGTTTTGTAAATTCATAAGCAAGAGGGAGTTGGTAATCTTTAAGCAAACGTAGTAATCCCAAACCAAAAGTAGGAATCCCTTTGTGATGTGCTTCGAGAGCTTCGAAGTATAACTCATTGATATCATGGGATTGGATTGTCTGAATTTTATTTTCAAAAATTGCCTTCATCCATGGAGTGATTATATTTTTCACTTCAATCCTTAATTGGTTTCCTAAGTCCTTAATTTCAATGTGGATTTTACTTTCTTCTTTGTCAGAATATTTTGCAGCATTTTCAACCAGTTCATTGATTACCGTTGAAATCGTATTTTGATCAAGTTGTTTTGATTCGAAAGAGTGAAAGTAAAATTGAGAGATGAAATTGGACAAAACATCACAACGTTTCCAGTAAAATGCCATGTCAGCTACAGAAACTGAAATGGAAAGTTGGCTATGGTAATAAATGTTCCCTTGTAATAATAAATTTTTCTCATCATTTGTCTGATTGGAATTCGTTTGAGATCTCAAATGAATGGGAGAAAAATCGGTAACAACTTTAGTTTGAAACATTGGATTGGGTAAACAAACAAATGACATAGGACACCTCTTTATGCTCTAAGGATATAACAATCCAAACGAACTGTCGTCAAAGTGGATCAATTCATACTTGTATATTCCGCCGTTTCGATCGAATCGGACAAATTGTGTTGGGCCTTTGTCATATCTTTTTTTTGATTTCGAGAGAAATGTTATCTTCCATTTAGAAAAAAGGGTTGGTCATAACAGAACGCTCTCTTGCATCTTGAGTCTAAAGGACACAATTTCAGAAATGGAATGGAATCAGTTGGTAATTGAATGGATTTATTTTTTCAGACACATTTTGAATCATTGAACTTTTTTTTATTATTTTCAACCTTACTTGCCTTTCTTTACGCAGTAGGGGAATTTTTCAGTTATCATAAAAATCGAAAACAAATTTTACTAGGGATTATATTCTTAGGAACCAGTTACCATTTATTCAATTTATACCTAGTTTCCTCCGGGCATATACGTTCATTTTATCCAGTGTATCTAACCAATTTGCCTATGATTGCTTGTTTGGGTGTATTATTAGATGAATATTTTCTCATTGTTTTGGAAGGAAAGTTTCGTTCCTTCAGAAGATTGTCGTATCGTCTTGTTCCCATTTTGTTATCTTTTCTTTTGATCATTGGATGGAATGTTTGGAACCATAACAATGATTTGATAAGGGAAAGTCGCGGAGAAAACCCATTTTTAGAAAGGCCAATTGCATTGGTTCTTGTTACCATTTTGATTTATTTATGGTGTATGATTCGTATCGTCTGGCGTATTTCTAAAAAAATTCGCTGGAGTACGTTTCGCAAAAACTATACGCTTCGTATCGGAACTACAATTGTCAGTTTTTGTTTTGCATTATCATTGTATGGACTCAATACAATTGCTACTGGAGATCACACTTCTTTCCAGATTTCAGGGCTTGCAATCGGTATTTTTCTGTGCATTTTATATGTGATTCGCCAGAGTTATCCAGATTTCTTTTTGGAAGTTCGTAAGATTGTACAGGATGAAAAAAAAGCAAAGATCTCTCAGATCTCAAAATTAGATCATAATCTCATCCGCGATAATTTAAAACAATTATTTGAAATTGAAATGATTTACCGAGATGAAACACTAAACCTCCGAGATTTAGCAGAAAAAATGGACCTAAGTTCCCACCAACTCTCAGAGTTTTTGAATTCAGAGATGAAAAAAAGTTTTTATCAGTTCACTAACTCATACAGAATCAACGAAGCCAAAGACAGGATCCAAAAAGAACCCGAAAGATCACTGCTTGCCATTGCCTATGATGTTGGTTTTGGATCCAAATCTACCTTTAATGAAGCCTTCAAAAAAGAAACTGGAACCACACCAAGAGAATACAGAGAAAAAATTCTAAAAAAACATCTTATTCGATCCAGTCGGACGTAGTTTTTCGCCCAATCCGATCCAGTCAGACGATTTGGAAAACCAAACGCTGTATGATGGAGTCAAGTTTGTGAGAGTGAGTGTGAAACTTCTCTCAAAACAAATTTGTTACAAGGACAAAACCATGAAAAAGAAAATCAGTTTGATGATAGCGATCGTGTTTGCTTCCCAAGCGATGTTTGCAACTGAAGCAAACCAAATGAATGTAAAAGAAGCAGCAAAAACTTTAGTCAGAAATGGTATGACCAACAAAGAAGCTCACGAATACATAAAGGCACATATCACTCCAAGTGAATTTGTAAGAATTAAAAGAGCGATTAAAAATGCAGAATTCGCAGGAACACTTGACCAAGATTTGGACAACATTGTTTCTTCCATTCAATTAAAAGAAGCAACTGGTAACTACTTACACGGAAACAATTTCAAAATTATGGAAAATGTTTTAGCATCTGTTACAGTTGTCGCAATCGTTGGGATCTTAGTACATGCTGGTGGATTTGGTACAGTCGTGACTGGCGGTATGTATGACTCTGTAGGGCTTGGAATCTAATCAATTCTATTTGTCTTTCCCCAACCAGTTAAATCTTGCTTTTCCAAATGAATACAATGGAAAAGCGAGATTCTTTTCGAATCAGTTTTTATCTTACGGAGGAAATCCATGAATTTGTATCAAATGAAGAAACGATTTTTTGGTTTCTCTTCAATCTTCTTATTGTTTTTGACAACAAACATCGTTGGGATTTCCCAAGTGGAAGATCATGTTTTGGATTGGGATCAGCTTCAGAAACAATTTGTACCGAAAAAAATAAAAAGAGAAGAACTAAACCTTAAGTCAACATCACATTATGTTTTAGAAAACTTTTCCATTCATTCCCAGTTTGAAAAAGATCCAATTCTTTTAGATCAAGTATATGGGAATCGTAAACTACTCACATTGGGTTACCAACTCCAAAAAATTGAATCTAGATTTCATCATATTTATAAACAATCCGGATTCAAAAACGGTACAACAACTCCAAAAGAGAAAATCATCATCCGAGTCGATACACCTTTTGTGTATTCCCCATCGTTGTACTATGATCCCAAGGTCAAACTCAAGAACACTGCACTCACAATTCCTCCCTCGGAAAAACAAGGGCAATGGAATAACGAGATGTGGTTTGCTCCCAAATGGGATTTTCCAATTGTAGATCGATTTGTTTTTGATCGGATCATCGATACTGCTGCTTGTCCTGATGTCATATACCATGAATATACACACCTCATCACAGGAAAATATTTAGGAAACAATGCAATTGGACGTTCTCTCGCGGAAGGGATTTCTGATTATTATGCTGCTTCCATGATTGACTATCCAGAGTTATATTCTCATAAAACCTGCGAAGGAGTGAAACGACAATTGCTTGTTAGTTCCTTTCGTTTGGATCGTGAAATCGGATTTTATGATTCCAGTATCGAAAGTGATTTTAAAAAGAATTTTACATTCATCCCTTCCCTTTTGTGGAAGTATCGATCAGTTGTTGGCAAAGAATTGGCAGATCTTACAATTTTCCAAGCGATTACAAAAACAAATGTTGGGGATCGATTTTTCCCTGAATTTACAAACACCTTATCAAACTCATTGTATCAAGAGACAAAAAAACAATTTGGAGAGGAAAGAGCCAAAGAATTGGTCAATCAAGTTGAAACAGAAATTTGGATTCCGAGAGGCCTGTTTACGAATTTTGGATTTGAGAAATCAGTGTTTTCACGTTTACCAAAAAAGAATCTTCGGCTAACCAATGCAGATGCTAAGACATTTGAATTTTGCCAGAATCAAAACGAATTTGAATTTTTTTGGCAAGATGTGAATGTGAATGATCCTACATTGCGTTTTTATTGGAAATGTGACCAGGTAAAACTGCCAATGCTGATCCAATTTGACCAAACAAACACACGTAATTATTTGGTGACAAAGGATTTGCACTCACTGAACGGTAAAATGAAGTTTGCAAGCCCTAATGCCTGTAATCCGGAAGTGAAACGGGCAGGTATGGATGAAAAATTATACTTACAAATTTGTAATTATGCAAAAGATAATTATTTTTATTGGAAAACAATGGAAAAAGAAATGCGATTGTATTGGGGTGATCCATCGGATACTTTTGAGAAAAGGCAGTTTGTATTAGAATTTGCTTATTTAGGGAATGCTAAAAATAAATTTAATTACCAATTCGAATCAAATTGATTTTAACTTTTGGAGTGGAAATTTGAATTTATACTCAGTACGTTTGTCACCATTAAACGAAAGTTCACCGTTGATTTGTTTTGTTAACATGGTGACCAAACTGAGACCAAAACCCTGGTTTTCGGAATTAGCCAATTCAAAATTAAAACCATTGCCATTATCGCCTATGAACAAATAAAAACAATCGCCTTCCTGCCATACTTTGATTTGGATTTCAAGTTTGTTTGCTGTATTCCTAGAATATTTCAAACTGTTGGTTAATAATTCGTTTGTGATGATCCCTATCGCACGGAGTTGGTCTGAAGTTAATTTGAGATTGGCGATATTTAGGTTTAATTGTACTGGATAAGGGAATAAGGAGATGATTTCGTTCGTGAGTGGTTCTAAATAATCTTTCAATTGTAATTCATTGTTATCCTTTTCTGTATAAAGTTTATCATATAAAACAGACATGGTTTTGATTCGGCTTGTCGCTTCTTTCAGGGAAGTTTTGACAGCTTCGTTTTCATTGGAGTTAGCTTGCAAATCCAATAAATTGTTCAAAATAGTCATATTATTTTTGATACGGTGGTGAACTTCACGTAGTATCATTTCTTTTTCCGAAAGCAGTGCATTTACTTTTTCTTCTGCAATTTTGCGTTCTGTTACATCATGAACGATTGAAAACAAAACAGTGCGATTGTCAGATTTGATTGGTGTTGAGAAAATCTCTACTTGTTTGATATTGCCATTTGCTAATTTGTGCGAAAACGAAAAAAAACTTTTGTTTTCGTTAAGTGCCGACATCCTTTCTGTTTTTAAATCATCATGATTGAGCATGTTAATGAATTCAATATTCATTTTTGAAAGTGCTTCATGCGGATAACCGTAAAATAAGACTGCAGATTCATTTGCATCGATGATGTCACCTGTTAGAGGATCAATGATTAGGATCACCGATGAATTTTTTTCAAAGAAGTCGCGAAATCGTTTTTCACTTTCCAAAAGTTTTGTGGATGTGATCGATTTTTCAATGGCGATACTCACTAAATCAGCAGTCTCAGAAATGATAAAAATATCAAACTCAGTGGGGCTAGCAACTTCTCGATGATACATGGCAAATGTTCCCACAACGTCATCTGTGTGTGATCGAATGGGTTCTGACCAACAAGAGTAAAGTCCTACACTCAGTGCAATTTCCTTGTATTTTTTCCACAGTGGACTTTTGCTGATATCTTCTACAATGATTCGTTTTCCCGTATAAGCTGCCGTACCACAAGACCCAACTTCAGGGCCAATCAAAATCCCTTCAATGGCATCATTATAAATTTTGGGAAGAGAAGGGGCAGCACCAATTTTAATTTTTGAATTTTCGATGAGAACAATGGTACAAATGAGAGAAGGGTTCAGTGTCTCGATCCCTGCGACAATTTCATTTAGAATTTTTTTTAAGGGTGAATTTTTGACGATTTTTTCCAGAACGCCACTCCGGAAACTTTCAAAGTCTGCAATTCGCTCTGGATCCAGATTACGATTTCGAACTTTCACGAAAACTCCACCTTTTGCCCATGATCCTTCTGACGAAAAAAAACATGTCAATCTTAATACGTATACTCTTGGTTAGTTTATGTTCTGGCAAAAGAATTCCTATAGACGAAATCAAATCCATTCCTAGAATTTGCCTATCTACTTATGAGTTTACAATCGATTGAAAACGTAATCGCGATTGATGGGCCAGCTGGTTCCGGAAAAAGTACTCTTGCCCGAATGATCGCCACGAAATTGGGATACCATTACTTAGATTCAGGGGCATTTTACCGTGCGCTAACTTTTGCTATTTGGGAAAAATTCCAAACAACTGGTGAGGATGAATCCAAATTTCCGTTTTACACCGAAAAACTTGCCGATGCGTCTCTATTAGAGAAGGATGAGGCAGAATTTGGTTTCTCCGTATCCAAAATCCCCGTACATTGTGAACTCTCTTCCCAAGGCGAAAACATCATGTTCCTCGGAGAAAGGGACATAAGCCATAAAATCCGCGATCCAGAGATCACAAAAAAAATCCGTTACATTGCCCCAAGGCGTGCCTTTCGGGAGATTTTAAACCGCCATATCCGGGAATTTGCCAGAACTCACAAACTCGTGATGGATGGGCGTGACATTGGGACCGAAGTTTTCCCTAAGTCGAAATTTAAATTTTTTCTCACTGCCTCTGTGGAAGTCAGGGCCAAACGCCGATACGATGAATTAGTTGCGAAGGGCTTCAAAGCCGACCTGAACCACATCAAAGAGGAAATTGTGGCGAGGGACGAAAGTGACACTACCCGTACTGTGGCTCCGCTGAAACAAGCTTCCGACGCAATCCTGATTGACACGAGCACCCTCGACACAGAAACTGTCCTAAATACTATCCTGTCCAAGGTTTCACCCTCTGGGCAAATCTAAGTTTTGTATCCCGGTAACCATTGAATTCAACCAACCCATCCTCCCCCAAAAATGAGACCACTTCCTTCGGCGAATTATTAGAGAAGTGGGAATCGCAGTCACAAGCACAAGAACAAGAGAACTCCGCAGGAAAAGGCACCCTAATCGAAGGTACTGTAGTCGATGTCATTGGTGACACTGTTTTCCTTGATATTGGAGAAAAATTAGAAGCTCGTGTTTCTCGTGAAGACTTCTCTGAAACGCCAAAACGTGGTGAGAAAGTCAGTGCGATCATCAAAAAGCGGGTCGACGGTTATTGTGTCCTCTCCAAAAAAGAAGCGGACCAAAGGGTTGGTTGGGAAACCATCAAAGATGCAAGCCAAAACGGATACCCTCTCTCAGGCAAAATTGTCGGTGAAGTGAAAAACAAAGGTTACCTCGTAGAAAGTGAAGGAATCCAATTATTCCTGCCAGCTTCTCATGTAGGGGTTCGTTTTAAAGAATCCACTGAAGGTGGAAAAGAGTTTTCATTCAAAATCATCGAACTCAATGAAAAAACGAGAACTGGTGTGGTGTCTCGTAAAACCCTTCTCGACGAAATCAATGGCGAAAAGTGGGAAGAACTCCTTGGTAAAGTGAAAGTGGGAGACAAGGTAACTGGAAAGGTTGTGAAAATCGCCAACTTTGGTGTTTTCCTTTCTGTTTACGATGTAGTTGGTCTCCTCCGCCAAAACGATATCTCTTATAAAAAATTTGCTCCTTTCAAACAATACTTCAACATCGGTGCAGAAGTCGAAGTGATTGTCCTTGAAATTGATAAGGAAAACAATAAACTTTCCCTTGGCATCAAACAGTTGTATGAAGACCCATGGGCTTGGGCGAAAAAAGAACTCGAAAAAGGGATGGTTGTGCGAGGAATCGTTACTTCTCTTACTAACTTCGGAGCATTCGTAGAACTCAAAGAAGGTTTAGAAGGTCTTATCCATACAACAGAACTTTCTTGGGCTAAAAAACCACCACATCCAAAAGATGTTTTGAAAAAAGGCCAAGAAGTTGACTCTGAAATTTTAGACATTGATTTCGAAGCAAGACGTTTGTCTCTCGGACTCAAACAACTCCTACCTAACCCTTGGGAAGCTCTTTCTGCAAACGTTCGTGCAGGAAATGTTCTCGAAGGTAAAATCACTGGGATCACAAAATACGGTGCTTTCGTAGAGGTAGAAAGTGGAATCGAAGGACTCATTCATATCTCTGATATCACTTGGGATGAAAAAGAAAAGAATCCACTAAACCTCCTTAAAAAAGGCCAATCGGTTCAATACAAAATCCTAGATGTCAACTTAGATGCACAACGCATTAGCTGTGGATTAAAACAACTCTCTGAGCACCCATACGAAGCACTTCGCAAAAAATACCCACCAGGTACTCTTGTAGAAGGTCGTGTGAAATCCATCGTTAGTTTTGGAGTGTTTGTGGAAGTAGAACCTGGTTACGAAGGCCTTGTTCACATTTCTGAAATCCCAGATGGTCGTAACATCAAATTAGAAGACTTATACAAAGTAGGTGATTCTGTTCGCACTGTTGTGGTGAAAATTGAACCTAACAACAAAAAGATCTCCCTCTCTATCAAAGACTTTGATAAAGCTGTAGAAAGAGAAGAGATGGCTAAATACATGAAGGAAGACAACCAACCTTCACGTGAATCCATCGGATCTTTTATGAATTTAAACCAAAACCGATAGGTCCATGGATAAGTTTCATAAGAAGAACATCATCGAACAAAAAAAACAAGCCGAGCTCATCGAAAAGGATGAGTTCGCTGATTTTGAAGGTTCAAAAGCAGAACTTGTTTTTTTAAAGTTCACTCATTTTTTATCTAAAAATCGTAAGTCTGTTTTTATCGGTCTCGCATCCGCTATTATTGTGTTAGCTGGTGTGATTGGCTTTTTTGAATACAGGCAATATCTTTTTGAAAAAGAAACGGTTACTTTAGAAGACCTCAAACTCACACACCAAAAAGCAAATGTTGGTTTGGATGCACAAATCCAAAGTTTAGAAGTATTTTTACAAAACCAAAGTACTGGTAGAATGGAACTTCGAGTTTGGAAAGACCTTTCTAAATTGTATGCTGAGAAAGGTGAGTTTGGGAAAGCAGCTTCTTACTTAGAAGATGCGGCTAAAAAAATTGACACTCCTAAAGAAATCAAAGCACTCTATTTCTATATTGCTGGTAACTACCGGGAACGGGAAAAAAACAACGCAAAGTCTTTAGAAAATTATAAAATCGCTGCAACGGTAGTGGAACCTGCTCGTGAACTCAACGGGTTTAAAGCATGGTCTTATTACCAAGCAGGTAGATTGTCGTATCTAACTGGAGACAAACAAGGAGCAAAACAATTCCTAGAAAAAGCACTCAAACTTGATGGTGCAGAATCTGGCGAAGATGTAAAACTCCTTGCAAGTTATTTACTCCTCAAACTCGGGAAAAACTAACCGATGTTAACTTTGGCTCTCCCGAAAGGTAGGCTTGCCGAAGAAACTGCTCTTCTTTTGAAATCCAAAGGATGGCTAAAAAACCTGCCATCTGAGGGTTCTAAAGAACTCACCTACGTCTCTGAAGACAAAAGAATCCGTCTATTATTTGTTAGATCACAAGATGTCTGCACCTATGTGGAAGAAGCTGCAGCGGATGCGGGGATTGTTGGTTGGGACATACTAAGGGAAGGTGGTTTTGACTTAATTGCACCTGTAGATCTCAAATTAGGCGCCTGTAGGTTATCTCTTGCTTCCTTTCCCGACTTTGATCTTTTTGCCAAACGTTCCAAAGTGCGAGTGGCAACCAAATACCCGAACCTCACTCGCGAATATTTTTTTTCCAAAGGCATTTCCTGCGAAATCATCAAACTTTATGGTTCGATTGAACTTGCTCCCATTGTAGGACTTTCCGATTGTATCGTCGACCTAGTATCCACTGGGGGCACCTTAAAAGCCAACGGACTGAAAGAATTTGAGTCCATTTTGTATAGTACAGCCCGTTTGGTCAGCAATCGTTCCTCTTTTTATCACAAACACGCCGAATTACGGTCTCTTATCGAGAGCCTAGAAAATTAAAATATTGTTTTCACATCGGATTTCCAAAACATAGTAAAAACCAGTTATAATTCCATAGAGGATAGCCATGGCAGTCCCAAAGAGACGTAAATCAAAATCGAAAGTTAGAACAAAAAGAGCCCATCATGCGATTGGCAAACCTAACTTAAACCCGTGTTCCAATTGTGGATCATTTGTTCTTTCCCACCGTGTATGCCCTTATTGCGGTTTTTATAAGGGTAAACTCGTAGTCGCTCAAAAAGTTAAAAAAACGACCGAAGATAACTAACCGTCATGTGGGTCGCCGTGGACGCGATGAGCGGAGATTACGGCCCTGAAGGTATCGTCGAGGGCGCGGTACTGGCAGTACGAGAATTCGGACTGTCTGTTTCGCTCGTTGGCGATGAACAAGAGTTACTTGATATCCTGTTAAAATTCGATTATGACACTGAAAAAATCCGTGTCATACATTCTACTGAGATCATCGGTATGAATGATTCTCCATCCATAGCAGTCCGCGCTATGGAGGATTCTTCCGTAGTAAAAGCAGTTCGCTTAGTAGCAGACAAAGAATGTATCGGAGTGTTTTCACCTGGAAACACTGGAGCTACTATGGCCGCTGCATTATTACACCTAGGTCGCCTACCTGGCGTTTTACGACCTCCCATTGCTGCACCCATTCCTAGGGAAGAAGGACCACCCGTTATTTTGTTAGATGCTGGTGCCAATGTTGACTGCAAACCAGAATACCTTGCTCAATTTGCAATCATGGGTGAAATTTATTCTCGCGAACTATTTGGTGTCAAAAATCCAAAGGTTGGCATCCTCTCCAATGGAGAAGAAGACAAAAAAGGAAATACCGTTTCTGTCAAAACTTTTGATCTCTTAAAAAAAATTCCCTTTAATTTTGTCGGTAATGTGGAAGGCCGTGATTTGTATGGCAGTGGAAGAGAAGTAGATGTTGTCGTATGCGATGGTTTTATTGGAAACATAGTTTTGAAAGCCACGGAAGGACTCGCGAAATCGATTTTTAATGTTTTACGAAATTCTATCAGACAATCAAGTCTTGCCCAAACGGGTGCACTTCTTTTAAAATCTACATTTACTGCTGTGAAAAAACGTTTAGATTATGCTGAATACGGTGGAGCACTTCTGTTAGGTGTGGAAGGGATTTGTATGATTGGGCATGGATCTTCTAATGCACTTGCAGTCAAAAATGCAGTGAGAGTGATATCGGAGTGCGCCAAACACGGTATCAACGAAAGGATCCGAGAACGATTGGGTGAACACAAAAATATTTTAGGAGATTCTCACTAAAGAGATACTAGAGATAGAAGAGAATCTGGAATTTAGATTGACTGCGAAAAATTACCTTTACACGGAAGTTAGGTGATTTGGCGATGCGTCTTTGAAAACGTTTGTTTTCATTTATTTGATTTGTTTAGTAAATTGTTTAGGAATTAGAAAAAAAGAGGAACAAAAAATGATCAGTTTATCAGGGAAAACAGCCATTGTAACAGGTGGTGCAAGAGGAATCGGAAAGGCAACTTGTTTGAAACTTGCATCTCTAGGTGCAAACATCGTTGTCGCAGATATGAACCCAGAAGCAACAAACGCAACTGCGGAAGAACTTAAATCCAAAGGATACAAAGCAATCGCAGTTGTTGCCAATGTATCTGTGGAAGAAGATGCTCAAAAACTAATTGATACTGCAAAAAAAGAATTTGGATCTGTTGATATTCTTGTTAATAACGCAGGGATCACTCGTGATACTCTCCTTATGAGAATGAAAAAAGAGCAGTGGGATGCAGTCATTGCTGTAAACCTTACAGGGACTTATCTCTGTACACAAGCAGCGATCAAAGTGATGATGAAACAAGAAAATGGTGGATCCATCATTAACTTATCTTCTATCTCTGGTGAAAACGGAAACATTGGACAAACAAATTACTCTGCTTCGAAAGCAGGTGTGATTGGTTTTACAAAAGCTGTGGCTCTTGAGATGGCTTCTAGAAAAGTTCGTTGTAACGCAATTGCTCCAGGATTCATTGCAACTGAAATGACAGAAGCAATCCCAGAAAACATCAGACATGGTATGGTTCAAGCGATTCCATTAAAACGTGCTGGTCTTCCTGAAGACATCGCAAACGGAATTGCTTTCCTTGCATCGGATGCTTCTTCCTTTATCACAGGTCACATCCTCGATATCAATGGTGGTGGATTTTTACCAGGTGGCGGTCACTAAAAAGTAGGATTTTTTCCATCCACTTGGGACCAAACATCTCAAGTGGAGTCATTTCTCATCACAGATAGAACCAATTTCAAAATATTTCTCCTCTTTAGATGAGAAATAAATGCGAACAGACCAAAAACTATACCAAGTCCTTGAAAAAGCCCATATTGATACGAAAATCGCGGTTGAAATTTAAGGATTGGATCGTTGATACTATTGAAGAGAAACGCGACCAAGGCATAACCAATATGCAAGAAACAAAGATTCTACCCATGCACCAAGAAGTAAGAACCGGATTTGACACCATGCGTACCGAAATGAACCAACGGTCAGAATCTTTGCGAAATGAAATGAACCTGCGTTTCGAATCCTTTCAATTAAGTATGGACGCTCGATTTGAATCTATGCAATCAACTATGGATGCCCGATTTGAATCGATTGAAAAAAGGTTGGATTCCATCAACTTTACCATTCGAATTTTGGGGATCCCTATCGTAGGGGCAACCATTGGTGGATTAGGTGTGATTTTTTGCAAATTTATGAACGATTGTTCCTTTGATCGATCAGAATGTTATTGGAATTTGATTGCTTGAGTTTTCTACTTTTGATTCGACTTTTTCGATTGGTATGAGAAGGCTCTTGGGATTTCCATTGTATAAGCGATTCCTTCAAATTTTTGATTAAAAAATTCTAATTCATTTAAGACTTCAATTACTTCAGGTAAGTTTTTTTTAGGGATAAGTAAATTCGCAACTTCCCTTGCTGGTGTGAAGACACTATCCGTATTTCCTGTGTGAGAAAGTCGTTTGAGTGAAATTGTAGAACTTGTGACACCCACTTTTCGCAGAGCACTTGTTACAAATTCCATTGATTCTTCTTTACAATTCAAAACGAGGTTTACTCCCTCAAAATAGTTTCTATGTCGAAGGGAGATTCTAAATTGATTCGATTTTTTTCTCCATTCCATATTCCCGTATAACTGATCCAATGCGGAAATAATTTGGTCCATACTCGCAGCTTGTTTTGGACCCTCTAAACTCACCTTCGTATTGAGTAATCCTTGACCAACTGGGAATTCAAAAATAAACCCCCTGCCAGGTAAATCCAATCGACCAACTTCAATCATAAAATCTAAAACATGTTCGATATCGGAAGAGTGTACTATGAGTTTAAGGATCTCCTTTTCTTTTGGGATTGTAACCCGAAGTAAACCCAATCGGTCTCGTAACCCAGTCCCTGTACCATAGCTGATGGTTGGAACAGCAATCCCATTTTGTAAAACCAACCTAGCGATTGGTTCTGCAGATCCTCTAGGTAAAACACAAAAAATTCCAGTAAGTCCAGTAAATCCAATTGGTTTTTTGATTTCTTTCGAAGAATGAACGTAAAAATTTTGATTGGCCGAAATGAGTTCAATTGATTCTGAATATATACTTCCATGTCCAGGTATATTTAATTCAGCAGCATCTCGTATCATAGATATTAAAAAATTTTCTGAACTTTCCTCGCATATGATTTCCAAAATGGAAACTGGCATATCTATAATGGCATGATTTCGGTAAAAATCAAAAAACCATAATCCTCGTTTAGCGAGAACTGGGTATCTACCAGGTTCAATTTGATAGTACAAGTCACCTTGGTTTTTTAGTGTTGTGACAACTGATTCTGTTAGGTCTCTGTGTACAATTGTTGTGATTCGTGAAGTTTTACGTTTCATGATCTTATTTTGTTTTTGATTCTGAATCATTTACGGAAAGTTTGCGAGAATTTTCTACGATGATACCCATAATGAGTACTGACAAAATTGGAAATGCAGAGGCACATGCCAAAATACCAAATCCATCAATTGTTCCCAATTGATTTCCAATTCCTAGACCCATTGCGATGATAAGAGGGACTGTGATGGGGCCTGTTGTAACACCTGCACTATCCCAAGCAATTTCGATAAATTCTGATTTACTTATCGTATTTAATATTAATAAAAAAATATAGATTGGAACTAAAATCCAAATCAGTGGGATTTCCAATACAATTTTTAAAATACCAGTTAATGTTCCAAAACCAACTCCAATAGCCACAGATTGGATGAGTAAAGATTTTCGAAAGGTTCCTACGGTTGTTTCTTCCACAGCATTACCTAAAGCAGATAAAGCAGGTTCGGCCAAGGTTGCACTATATCCCAATACAAAAGCAAATGCTAATACAATGACATAACCAAGAAGGTTGTCTTCTTTCCCAAAAATAGGTCCATGAATAGGGATGTATTCATATACCTTGTTAGTTGGATTCCAATTTTCTTCGTGGTATGGAATTCCAGAATATAATTTTCTCTCTTTTAAGTAAAAGAATTTTTCCTCTTTCCCTTCTTCATTCACTGCTGTATATACAGATTTTGGATTAAAATTTTTGATGAATTTGATGGAGTCAGTGAGTTCAATTGAGCGGAATGTGGAAGGAAGTTTCCCTCCTACTTGGTCTCCCAATTGATTCAGTCCAAACATGATGCCAAAATTAAAAATAGTAAGTCCTAAAATCGAAAACACAATCCCAAGTTGTAATTCTTCTGGGTAAGCAATTTTTTCTCTTAGGATGAAGTATAAAAACAAAATCAAAAAAATGGATAATGGTAAAATGGCTCGTAGCGCTAATTGGAATGCACCCGCCAATTTAGATGGAAATTCTTTGACCGTCGTATTTTGTATGGATTGAGTTTGATTTTCTATTTTTTGTCGCTTATACTGTTTGGCTTTATTTCCCAACAAAAAATTGGATTCTTCTGTATGGACTCCTTGTTTGAAAAATTCCATTTCTGACATCGGTTTTGGTACTTTATTAGAAAAATATATCCCAACCAAAAATACCGCTAAAATTGGGAATAGGGATGCTAAAGTCACAACACCGTAGGCACTACTTTGTTCGTTTTTTTCAGATACCTTGGAGATACCAATGCCCAATGCGACAACAAGAGGTACGGTTACAGGACCTGTTGTTACAGCACCCGAATCCCAAGCAAGACCAGAAATATGTTGTAAGTTTTCATCAAAATAAGCGTAAATACTGACAGCTAACAAAAGTAAAACGGAAGGCACTAAGATTTTCGAAAGTGAAAATCCATATAAAAACCGAAACATTCCAAACACAACAGATATACCAACTCCAATCGCAATCGATAAATAAAGAGTGTCTGATCCTCCATTCAGTAGATAATAGAGTAAAGGTGCATCCCAAGGTGCAACTTTACTACCACATGCTTTTAAGATAGAAATCGCTGGTTCTGCTAAAGTTGCTCCCATACCCAAAAGGACTGAAAAAATCAAAATGCTAAACATACCTAATTTTTGAGGTAATTTTAATCCCAAGGCTTCTCCAAGAGGCATCAGTCCTAAGAATAATCCTTCGAGAAAAAAAGTAAGACCTAATATGACTGCACAAATTCCAATTGTGATGATCCCTGCTTCTTTGATTGGGATTCTTAAGACCAATAATTGGAAAACGGAAAGGTACAAAACAATCCAAATGACAGATTTAAATTGATTCCAAATTTTTTTTTGGAGGTAAGGTAGTATTAAAGCGAGGGCTTCTCGAAATCCTATATGTATTGCTTCTTCTTTTTCATTCCTTGCCATAAAGACAAACTGTCAGACAAAAACATTTTTGAAAAGGGAATTTAAGCGAGAAAAGAATGTCTCTTGGTGTGAACCAAGAGACGAAAGTGTAAACTGGGAAAGATTTTAATACTTGTATGCTTTATCTTCTTGGATGAATTTTTTTGAAGTGGTGGCTTGTAAATTCACTGGAGCAGGTTTTACTCTACTGATCGCACTTCCAACATTTCCAGAATTTGAAATTTGTGGATTATAACCAAAGACACTTACAGAAGCCAAATCTGTCCTCCACTTAAAATCACTCGGAACTTGGTTGGTGTTATTGTCTGGATGAGAAGCGACGAGAGCCGTCCATTCCACAAGAGACCCATCATAATAAGCAGTTGGGTATCCAAGGATATTGAGTGACGCAAATCCATTCACTTGTGCTTCAAAATTGGTTCTACATTGGCTGATCACAGTGGAACCTGCAACATACCCTTTGTTTGCAAAAATGTTAGCCAATGCCGATTTTGACTTATATCGATAACCATTGTTAAATGCTGTAGCAGTTACACCAGATGTATTCCCTGAATCAGGGATTCCTTCAAATAGGGCAAGCCATGGAAAGGTGACTGCTCCTTTGATATTCCCTTCAAATGGCACATAGGTTTTCCCAGCAGTGTTTGCAGAATTTGTATCCCCACTTGCTCCCCAAACAACTGGAGCACCTGCAGAATCATAACCAGTTGTTATGTATTGAGAGGTATCACCATTCACTCCAGCAGACCGACCAGATCCAAATTGTGTAGAGGGTCTTGCATCAATCAGAAATTGTGTATTCGTAATCCCAAATACATTGGAAGTTGTTAGATTGTTTTTTGCAATTTCATATACATCTTCTAAACCAAGTGTAATTGCAGTATTGTCCACACGCAATTGGCGCACACTGAATGTTCCTTTGGTAGTTGGTAATGTCGATTTTGTTGTACTGGTTTGCGCAGATTGAACGAAATTATTGGTGATATTGTATCGTAAGTTTCCATTCAATATGGCTAAATGTTTTACATCCACTCCCCAATACCGTAACCAATAAAATCCTCTAGTTATGTCTTGGATGGCTCCTGCAACCGTGGCAGTGGCTGCTCCTGGATCAGCACTAACAGTAGTTCCATTCCCCGTACCAGCAGCAAACACAACTAAATCTTTTGTTGGATCAATATTGTAAGTGTTTAACCAATCATCCACAAACGTTCCATTGGCCTGGTAACGGATGGAATTATTGAATAAACCTGAGTCACGAGTTTGGTTAAACCGAAATCCACCGGAGGGAAGGTCTGGTGTTGTGTAATCATTTAACAAATAAACATAAACACCTGAAGATGGATCGGATTTGATATATGCATTATGACCATCACCCGAAACACGGTTTGCGGCATCTGTTTGTAAGACCACAAGTTTCCCTGTAATCCCCGAGGGTCGATTTGTTTGCCAGTTGCTCACCCAAGAATTTAGAGTTGATCCTGTGATGAGTCCCCATTTGTTCTCATTATAATCAGCAGAAGATTCATTCGTGAGATCAGATACTGTATTCACGCGGATCTGATTGGCTGCCAAAACGAGTAGGCTTGCGAGTAATGAATCGTTATTCTCATCTTTTTTTTCAGTACAAAAAACGAAGGAAGAGAGTAGGAAGAGGGAAGTGAGAGTTTTTGTCCATTTCCGAATCATGGAAGTCTCCTAAAAAAGTTATTTCTTAGAGTTGATTTCGGATTCCCTTCCTGGTTCGGGAAGTAAGTTTCGTTATAACGAAGTATATTTCTGTTAAAATGGATCAATTGGCTGGAAATCAGGGCAAGATATTGCCATCTCTTGGAAACTAAGACAGAATGGTTCTTTTTTCCGCGTTTGTTTCGATAGAAGATCCTATTAATATATGTTAGGTGATGTTAGAACGATGTCAAAGGTTTCAAGAGGAAAATAATCTATTTAGACTTGCCAAAAATTCCGACAATTTCATTTTAAAAAAACGCTAGGCGTACATATATACCTGGCGGAAAACGATTTAACACTTGCCCCACTGTTCACAGTGGCCTGGAGGATATAAAATGGCAGATTTCGAAAAAATTAAGTCAATCATCGTAGAACAACTTGGTGTTGATGAATCAGAAGTTACACCTGAAGCTCACTTCATCAATGATCTTGGTGCTGACTCTCTTGACACAGTTGAACTAGTGATGGCTCTTGAAGAAGAGTTTGGTGTGGAAATTTCTGATGAAGACGCAGAAAAAATCCAAACCGTAGGCGATGTAATTAAATTCATCGATAAACTTAAGGGGTAATTCCCAATCCAAAAACCGGGTTCCCCGAATAGAGGAACCCGGATCTTTTTCCCTTGTCCCAATCCATTCGCATCAAACTTTCTCCTGAAAGAATCATCTCTCTAAAAGAACTACAATCCCTTACAAACACAAGTTTTAAGGATGTTTCTCTTCTCCACCTAGCTTTTGTTCATAGGTCCTTTGCCAATGAAGATTCAGATCGGTATCTATCTGACAATGAACGATTGGAATTTTTAGGTGATTCGGTCCTTGGGATCCTGGCAGCTGAATACCTTTATAAATCATTACCTAAGGGCAAGGAGGGGATCTTAGCGAAACTCAAAAGCAAAATGGTATCTGCACCTGCTATTGCCAAATTGGCACGTGTGTACCGGTTCCCTGATTTTTTGTTATTGGGAAAGGGTGAAAAAGAAAAAGGGGAAGTGAACTTAAATTTACAAGCAGACTGTTTTGAAGCTTTCTTAGGTGCTTTGTATCTTGACCAAGGTTTGAACAGTTGTCGGATCTTTTTAACCCCACATTTCCAAACGATGGAAAAAAAAATAGAGTCTGCGGAAGAAACAAAAGATTACAAAACCATATTACAGGAATATTGCCAAAAAAAATGGAAAAAATTACCTGAGTATATTCTATTGAAAGAAGAAGGGCCTGACCACGATAAAGAATTTTCTGTATCAGTTTCCTGTGAAAATCATTTTCAAACGACGGGTGATGGAAAGAATAAACGGAGAGCCGAACAAATGGCCGCAAAAGCAGCTCTGCGTGTTTTGAACTTATTATGATCGATTTTTTACTCAAATCAAAATCCATGAGAGTCCGGGTAGCCGCACTCATCCAAGATCCCAAAGGCAAAATTTTACTCGTCCAACAACAGAAAAAACAATCTGGGTATTGGTTACTTCCTGGTGGGGGAATTGAATTTGGTGAATCTGGTGAAGAAGCTCTCAAACGAGAACTAAGAGAAGAACTGTCTCTCGAAGTAAGCCACACTGAATTTTTATTATTAAATGAATCCATTGATCCCAACAAAAAAAGACACCTGATACAAATTGTATTTTTAACAAAGGTAAAAGAACTTTTGCCAGTACTCAATGCGAAAGAAAAAGCAATATCAGGATTTGGTTATTTCACACCAAAAGAAATTCTATCTATGGATTTAAGACCTGATATAAAACATTTCTTTCGGACCAAAAGCACAAATAAACCTAGATATATTTCAAGCCCATGGGTGAATGAACCATGAAGTTATCAGAACGAGAAGTCGTCGGTTCAGGATTTGTTTACCCTGTCGAGTTACATGAAGACTTTGTTGGTCTTTCTGAAAAACTGAACAAACTCAAAAAAATATCACATGTCTTTGTTCTCACAAGCCGTGAAATCGCAGGCATTTACGAAAAGTATTTAATCAAAGAACTCAAAAACAGCTCTCTTCCTTTTTCCTTTATTTACTTAAAATCTGGTGAAAAAAACAAACACATTGACCGCGTCAAAAAAGTGTACCACCAACTCATTGAAGCCGATGCTGATCGAAATGCGGTGATCATTGCCTTTGGTGGCGGAGTGGTGGGTGATTTTGCTGGTTTCATCGCTGCTACCTACCAGAGAGGGGTTCGGTTCATCCAAGTCCCTACAACCTTACTTGCTTGCGTGGATTCTTCTGTAGGTGGAAAGGTCGCAGTAAATGTTGATTCAGGCAAAAACATGGTGGGTGCATTTTACCAACCACAATTTGTTTTTGCTCCCCTTTTCACACTCTCTACCTTACCAAAAAAAGAATGGAGTTGTGGTCTTGCGGAAGTGGTCAAACATTCCTTTTTAGACGGTGGGAATTTTTTAGAAACTATTTCCAAATCCAAACGTTCTGATTTTTTTGAAAAGTCAGATATCCTGCGTTATGCGATCGAAGAATCCGTACGAGTGAAGTCATCAATTGTTTCCCAAGATGAAAAAGAATCGGGATTACGTGCCGTCCTCAATTTAGGGCACACAACTGGCCATGCAATTGAATCCCTAACACTTTACAAAAAGTATTCACATGGAGAGGCAGTTTCTGTAGGTCTTGTAACTGCATTGTTATTATCAAAAGAATTAGTTGGTTTTTCTGAATCCAACTTCCAAAAAGCGATTTCACTCATGTCCCAATTAGAATTGCCAACTGTATTGGAAGAAAAACCGGATTTGGTTCTGAAACACATGGAACATGATAAAAAAAAGGATGGAAATACTTTAAAGTTTGTTCTCTTGGAAGACTTCGGTAAACCAAAGTTTGGTGTTCCAGTGGAAAGGAAACAAATTCTCGAAATATTGAAACGCCATAAAGGAAACAAACTCAATGGGTAGTGGAAGTATAAAAGAATTTTATTTAGATCTCAATCCATTAACTCTACTTAAAAATAGTAATAGAGAATTTGCTGAAACGCTCATTTTATTTGCGTACATGGTTGTGTTTGCAGTGATTTGTTACAAAATCACAATGTTCCTTGTCGAGAGAATTAAACCGGCTCTCGACCCAGTTCATGAATACAATCGAAGGAAAGTAGCAAGGATGGGTTTTTTAATCGTTTTTGCGATAGCCTATTTACCTATCATTTTTTCGAGTTTATCACTTCTTCCAACAGTGCTAGGTCTTGCTGGCGCAGGGATTGTGATCTCACTGAAAGAAGTTTGGCTCAACATGGTTGGTTGGTTTATGATCATGGGAGCCAATGGATTTAAGGTGGGTGATCGGATAGAAATTGATTCGATCAAGGGTGATGTTGTAAACATTGGATTTTTTAAGTTTACCTTACTTGAAATTGCACAAGACCCAAGATTTGAACAGTCGACAAATCGTCTGATTCATTTCCCAAATTATAATATTGTCTTACATCGTTTTTTTGTCGTATCAGAAACTATGGATTTTGTTTGGGATGAGTTTCGTGTATACTTGGAACTTCGATCCAACTGGGAAAAAGCAGAAAAAATTTGTTCCCAAATTTTACATGAAGAGTTGGTGCTCGCTCCTGAACTAGTGGAATCCAAAATTCGAGAAATGTCAAAAAACTATCTCGTAAGACTTGGTAAAACAACACCAATTGTTTACACATCATTGGAACCAGAAGGAACCATTTTAATGTGTTTGCGTTATCTTACACCAATTCGTTCCAAACGATTGAATCGAATCTTAATCTCAAAAGAAATCTTAACCAAATTTAGAGAAGAAAATGACATCTACATCTACACCCATTAAAGACAGTCCTGTTTGGATTTTTATTTCCCTTCTCTTAATTATTTTCCTTGGTGGATATTTATTTGGTCCATGCAAAGGAAGTACTGAAAGACCAAATACAGTTCCTAAAGATGCAAGTTTTGATAAAAAAACGAATCACTACCAAATGATTGGAGAAGGTTATTTTCGTGAATGGTATGAAAACGGTAATTTAGTGGCAATTGTACCCATCGATGCTCTCGGAAGGCCAGATGGAATTGGAAAAAAATTAAACTATTTCGATGGTACCACCATTATGGAAGGAAAAATGGTGAATGGTGAGAGAGATGGACTTTGGAAATTCTACTTCTCAGATGGCAAAATGTATATAGAACAAAACTATAAAGCAGGTTACCGAAAAAAACAACTTTGGATCCAATCTGCTGAAATTGGAAATGAAAACGGTGCTTACTTTCGTTATTACCGCAATGGCAGATTGAATGAAAAGGGATTCTTTGATGGAGGGCTTCGCACAGGTGATTGGGTTAGATATTACCCTGATACAAAAGTAGAAGCTAAGGGCAGTTATTCAGAAGACAAAAAAATCGGTGAGTGGTTTTATTATTATCCAACGGGTGTTAAAGAAGCATCCGAATTGTATTCTGAATCAGGGGAATTGGTTTCACGTAACACGTATTATCCGAATGGAAGCCCGTGGTGTATTGTAAAACAAAACAAAACACCTGAATGTAATTAAAATTAAAACTCTGTCGTTTTTCCGAATAATCCCAAATTGTTTTGGATGAGATCAATATTAAAGAGTAATAAACTAAACAAAAACGTCACAAATAAAATGATAAGTATCGTGCTAAAAATGGAAAAAAATCCATTTCGTAAAAAACGATATTGTAAGTAGGCAAAACTGACAGATAGGTTTTGCCAATTTTTGTTTTTGGACTCACCACCTACTTTGTTGTAATTGAAGATATAAAATACAGATAAGAGTCCAATTAAAAAGAAAATAAAGTAACTGAATTCGCTTACATAATGTTTTTGTAAGAGAAAGAGTGGGATATAAATTAAATTCCCAATTAGAATTCCAATCAGTATGATTACGAGGACATGGAAAATAGGCGCAAAATAGGTGCCCGTTTTGGTTTGGCCAGGAGATCTTCCTTCCTCTTCTAATGAAGACGAAAATTGTAAAGATTGAAACCCTTCATATGGTTCCTTGTCTTTGATGATGGTTCGATAAGCTAGAATCGTAAAGATATATGTACAAATTAGGAATAGAAAATAAAAATAAGAAAAGATATCTTTTTGAACCATTAAGTTCAATTGGAAAAATATTTTTGGTAATAAGACAACCAGTGAAACAGGATACAAAACATGTGCCATTGATTTATGAAACCAAACATGGAACATGTAGGTCATTGCAGTTGAAAAGGTTAAAAAGAGATAAAACAATAGAAGGCCAAGTAATAGTTTTTGGCCAATTAACACTCGTTTGACGTTGTCTTTTGTGTCCTCTAAATCAGTATCAATTGGCAATTCTTTTGATTCTATTTCGACTAAAAAAGATTCAAGATAAGAAATTCTACCGATGACACCATTTTCAGCGATAACCTTCGGTTTTATTGTTTCCAAATTTGATTCTGGTGATTCAGAAGAGATAAAATCAGGGAATTGTACTGTGTAGTCCACAAAAAGTGAGTGTAGGACAACCAGTGCGATGAAGAAAGGGGAAAGGATTGGTAATTTTTTTCTGAATTGGGTCATTAGATTTTAGAGAATTACAAAAATTGTCATCATACCGATTGCAAGTACAACAAGCATAATGATATAAGGCATCAAATGGAAACTTTCATCAGCGGTTAAATTAGGATTTTGTTTTGCTTTCGTAATTTTAGCTGTTGGAGAGGCGACAGAGTTCATGATATTGGCAGCACCCATATTGCTATCAGTGGTTTTGATTTTCACTGAGTTTTCTTCTTCAATGATTTTTCCATAGATTTGTTCATTGATTTTGATCACAACTTCCGAAAAGTTTTTGTTATTCGAAATGTTTACAATTTTGGCTGGCATTTGTTTGATTGCGCCAGATTCTTCCTTTAACTCCAAAGTGTTAATGATAGAATCAGTGATTGAATCTCCAGGTACCAATCTTACATATACATTGTCACCTGCTTTCAGTTCTACGAGTGGTACACCATTCACAGGTGAGAGTTGGAATTTAAACTGCACAATTTGTTTGTCAGCAGGGATCAGAAATCCAGACGCCTGTGGAACAGGTGTTATTGGAGGTGCTTCTTTTTTGGCAATCTCCTCTTCGTCCACAGTAGTTTTAGTCATGTCGTTTGGATCAATCAGTTCAAAATGGATTTCCACTTTGGGTTCTGAATTTCCAGCAGTTCGTTTGTGAATTTCACTGAAAACAAAGTCCAATCGGTCCGTTAGATTGTGATCCATGTAATGAAGGATCTCTTCTAAAAAACTTTCAGAACCAAACTTGGTTTTGATGAGTTCCTGTAAGGACTTTGTAATGTTTTTTTGTTGTTCTCCCTTATAGATCACTCTTTGCATTCGGTTATAAAAGTCTTGGAATGTGGACCGAACGGGCAAAAGTGAAAGGGGGCTTGTACAAGAAACACCCTCAAATTTCACCGATTTGATTTCAACCGGGTCAATGATGGCAGAAACCATGGTGTACACCATATTGGCTTCGTCTCGAAGATTGACTTTGACAGAATAATAGTTTGGTGTTTCAGGCATAAGGTTCTTTTTTGACAGTATCCATCTTTCGAAGAAAGCTGTCAAAAAGATTAGGTCATCATGGGAATCGTCTCTTTAATCACAATCCGTTACATCCGAGGGTCCCGCGTTCTAGGGTTTCTCTCTATCAAATCCAGACTATCGTTCATCGTGATGGCTGTGGGAGTTGGGCTTCTTGTTGTGGTTCTTTCCATTTTTAATGGATTCCAAAAACAAGTAAAAGAATCCCTTTGGCAAGGTGGTCCTCACATCACGATTGAAAATTCGTACGGGTCGGGGGCTATTTATGATTATGAAACAGTCATCAATCATCTCAAATCTGATCCAAAACTCGCGGAATCCTTTGTTTCTGTAGAAGGGAATATCACAAGCCACGGCCTCATCCAAAGTAATAATAATTTTAACCCGATTATGATCCGTGCGGTTCCCATTGACTCGATTGAAAAATTGGTGGAAAATGGACTTCCAAATTTCCCACGTATTTTGCAGTACAACCGAGACGAAATCCCAGCCATCAATACCAAAAAAATGGTCGTGGTAGGAAAGGAAATGAGTGCCATTTATGGGTATGGGATTGGACGGGAGATTACCATGGCAGTACCTGGAGGAAGGTTTACTGTGGAACGAGGTGTACAAGTGAACGTACAATCCTTTCGTTTGGTGGGTCTTTTTAAAACAGGTTACTACAATTACGATTCTAAGTTTGTCTTTTTATCTCTCCCGCAAGCCCAAGAATTTTTTAAGATGAAAGGTGCGGTAAACCAAATTGCCATCAAAGTTCGTTCTTTGGATGATTTAAAACTCACCAAACATAGAATCTTATCTAGGTTAAACGAAGAAAACTGGAACCAGAAAATCCAAGATGATACGTCTTGGTCGGTCAGGACCATTGCAGAAGAACAAGAGAACTTCCTTGCAGCCCTTCGTTTGGAAAAAACCATCATCTCCATCATTGTGTTTCTATTCATTGTGCTTGCCGCCCTTGGGATGGTCGCAACTGTACACTCTCTCATTCGCGCGAAACGAAGGTCCATTGGAACGTTAAAAGCACTTGGACTTGCATCTACTGATATTCTACTCATCTTCACACTGAATGCCATGATCGTAGGAATTTTGTCTTCTCTTGTGGGTGGAATGACGGGAATTTTTATCGCGACCAAATTAGAAGTCATCATCAATGCGATTTCGGAAATCATCAATGGTGTGGGGAGTCTCTTAAATCCAGGGGATTGGGATCCTGTGGAACTTGTTCCGAAAGATATCTATTACTTTGATCACATCCCAGTGGACATTGATATTTCCTTTATCTTTATGGTGACAACAGCTGCTACCATTCTCTCAGGCCTTGCTGGGTATTTCCCTGCACGTATGGCTGCTAATTTAAACCCAGTGGATACCATTCGCAATGACTAATTCTGAAATCAAACCAACTGTTTCTGTTCGTAAATTAGAAAAATATTACCAAGTTGTGGACAAACGGTACCATATCATTTCTGGTCTCGACTTTGAAGTGTTACCTGGTGAAATCGTTTCCGTGGAAGGAGCATCTGGTGTCGGAAAATCCACACTCCTCAATATCCTCGGCGCCATGGACTCGTTTGACGACGGTGAGGTGGAAGTCTGTGGAGTTTCTCTGAAAAACCTAAGTGAAAAACAAAGAGAGAGTTTTCGTGCGGAAAAAATTTCCTTTATCTTCCAACAACACTTACTGCTTCCTGATTTTACTGCTTTAGAAAATGTAATGATGCCACTTCTCATTGCAAGGATGAATCCATCACAAGCAAAATCCGAGGCAATTGAAATCTTAAAAAAAGTAGGTCTTGGCGAACGAACCGAAAGTTTTCCTTCCCAACTTTCAGGGGGAGAAAGTGCACGTGTGGGAGTGGCTCGTGCCCTTGTGGGAAGAAGGCAACTCATCCTGGCAGATGAACCGACAGGAAACTTGGATCGGGATAATTCAAGGCATCTCATGGATCTCATCAAAGACTTACAAAACGAATTTAAATTTTCACTGATCCTTGTGACTCATGACTTAGAACTTGCTTCCATGGCACACAAACGGAATCGAATTGTTTCTGGAAAACTATCGCCTGTTAGTTTGTAATGTTTTGCCGGATTTGTGGCACAAAGGATACCCAATTTCAAATTTCTGGTAAATATGGGTGCGAACATTGTGTCACAGTGTTTCCGGTTCCCAAACAACCTCGTCGTTTGTGGATACCCACTTCACTTTTAAAAGAAATCGAGGAAATTTTCACTCATAGCCAATCCAAGATCAAATTCCTTTCGTATCGAACTCGGATCACAAGGAATTTGGCACATTCTTTGTTTCCCTTTTATGAACCTAAGGAAACGGAAGTAAAACAATTGTTAGCCGAAAATGGATATTGGGAAAATTGGGAAGAGGAATCAAACAGTCTTACCGTATCAAAAGAAGGAGTAAGTCCAGTTTACCACTTGTATTTGGGTTCAGAGGACCACGTACGTTTGGAAATTCTTCACATTTTGGATCTAAACTACGGACAATTGCAAAACACTAACAAATCGTTACCAACAAGGGTTTCTAAAGAGAATCGATCTCTCCTTCGTTTGTTCTACAGACGAAAACTCTGGGCATATCGCAAAGGGATTGGGTTTCTTTCCTCTTGTCCTACCAATTTGGGGAAAGGACGGAGGGATTCTCTCTTACTCGGAATCAAAGAAGGAGTGGATCCCAGGTTCTTTTCACTTTTCGAGAAACTTTCTGAATTTGGTATAGAAATTGCTCCTTCCACCGATCATAGAAGAGAGTCCCTGGGAAACTTCCGTGGACTTGTCGTAAAAATCTCGTGGAAGAACGCATTCGCGGTCCAAAAACGTCAGTTTTACAAAATTCTTGGTTTACGAGGCTCCCTTTAAACCAGTACGGTCGTGATGGGAACAAGGACGTTCGTCTAATTACTAAAGGCAGGGTGCGGCATGTTGGAATTCACAAAAAGAGCAAAAAGAGTCATCAACGAAATCGCCCAAGATGAGGCTAAACGTTTAGGCTCCGATTTTATCGGTCCTGAACACATTCTACTTGGGCTTCTCCGGGAAGAGGACTCTGTCGCGATTAAGATTCTAACGAATCTAAACATCAATTTAAACGAACTCCGTAAAGAAGTGGAGAAACGTACCCGTGAGGGTTCGGGTGCTTTGTTACTCGATGTCAGCCAAGGGCAAGACAAGTACCAAAAAATGATCGAAGTTTCCAAAGAAGAGGCAAAACGCCTCAAACATAATTATGTGGGAACCGAACACATTTTACTCGCATTACTTCGTGATAATAATAACATCGCTGGCGGATCATTATCTTCCTTCAGTGTGAACTATAATGTCATCAAGTCGGAAATTTTACGACTACTCGGAGCTCCACCTTCGGGTGCAGTAGGTGGTGGGACAACTGGTTCTCAAACCACTGGGCAAAGCCAAACACAAACGGCAACTCCTAGACAAGAAAAAAGTAAAACTCCGATCCTAGACGAATTTGCACGTGACCTCACACAACTCGCTCGTGAGAAAAAATTGGATCCTGTCATCGGAAGGTCAAAAGAGATCGAACGAGTGATTCAGATTTTATCTCGTAAGACAAAAAACAACCCAGTGCTCGTAGGAGAATCGGGTGTTGGTAAAACTGCAATTGTAGAAGGTCTTGCACAAGCGGTGATTGAAAAGTTAGTGCCTGATCTCCTTTTCGAAAAACGAGTGTTATCTTTGGATTTGGCAAGCCTCATTGCAGGAACCAAATACCGTGGTGAGTTCGAAGAACGATTGAAAAAAATCATGAAAGAAATCGTCACTTCACAAAACATCATCATCTTCATTGATGAGTTACACACTCTCATTGGAGCAGGTGCTGCTGAAGGAGCAGTGGATGCTGCTAACATTCTTAAACCAGCACTCGCTCGTGGGGAACTACAATGTATTGGTGCGACAACCAATAACGAATACCGTAAATACATCGAAAAAGATTCTGCTTTGGAAAGACGATTCCAAATGGTGAAGGTTCTTGAACCTTCTGTGGATGATGCAGTTCTTATCTTAGATGGTTTGAAAAAAGCTTACGAAGCCCACCATAAAGTGCGTTATTCGGAAAAAGCCATAGAACAAGCTGTGAAATTATCTCATCGTTATATCAATGATCGTTTTTTACCAGACAAGGCAATTGACATCATTGATGAAGCTGGAGCCAAAGCACGCCTTGCGAATTGCCAACGACCTAATGAAATCAAAGAGATTGAAGAAGAGATCAAAGCACTTTCTGTCAAAAAAGAAGATTTGGTTCGTAGCCAAGAATATGAGAAAGCAGCAGCTGTTCGTGATGAAGTGAATCGTAAAAAAGGCCAATTGGAAGAAAAAACCAAACAATGGCAAGAACGTATGGAAGGATATGCTGTTTCGATCGAAGAAGAAGACATCCTTTCTGTGGTCAGTTTATGGACTGGCATTCCTTTGAAAAAAATGGAACAGTCCGAAAACACCAAACTTCTCAATTTGGAAGAGGACATCAAATCTCGAATTGTCGGCCAAACCGAAGCCATCGAAAAAGTGGCACGTGCTGTCAGACGTTCACGCACTGGTCTCAAAAGTGAAAAGCGACCTACAGGTTCTTTTATCTTCCTTGGACCAACAGGAGTGGGAAAAACAGAACTCGCAAAAGCTCTCGCTGAGCAGTTGTTTGGTTCAGAAGACAATATGCTTCGTATTGATATGTCTGAATACATGGAACCTCATGCAGTTTCCAGACTCATCGGAGCACCTCCAGGGTATGTTGGGTATGATGATGGTGGCCAACTCACTGAATTTGTGAGGAGAAAACCATATAGTTTGGTGTTACTCGATGAGATTGAAAAAGCACACCATGATTTGTTTAATATCCTACTCCAAATAATGGAAGAGGGAAATTTAACAGACACCAAAGGTCGTAAGGTGAATTTCCGAGATACCATTATCATCATGACATCCAATATTGCCGCTAAGGAAATTTCCAAAGGTGGACGATTGGGTTTTGAAGATTTTGCGGAAGAAAGAGAAACTTACAAAGCAGAACAAGCTAGAGAACAATTGAAAAAACATTTCAATCCTGAGTTTCTCAACCGTGTAGATGAAGTCGTATACTTTGCTCCTCTCAAAAAAGAAGAAATCGTTAGCATTGTTGATATCATGTTGAAGGATTTTAACAAACGTTTGACGGAGAAAAAAGTTCTAGTGGAACTATCACAAGGTGCAAAAGAACATTTTGCTACCATCGGATACGACCAAAACTATGGGGCACGTCCTCTCAGACGTGTGTTCCAAAGAGAGTTGGAAGATTATATGGCAGTGCAGTCTCTAAAAGGGGTGTATGACAACCCTACCAAAATATTGGTAGATATGGCAGAAGGGAAACTTGTATATTCCGAAACTCCTTGGTCCGACTACAAAGAAGTCCCGAAAAAAGATGACGGTTCTTCTCCAAACACTGAGGAAAAAGACTTAGCTCTCGTTTAGAGAGTGAGAAGGAAGGCGAACGGAAATGGCAATTCTCATTCCCCTCGTCTTCCTGTTTTCTTACTTTTTCATTCGTAAAATTTGGTTCCAACTACGTAAAATTCGCACTGTTGGGACGATAGAACGAATCGAACTCGGATACATCCGGCCGAATTTAATCCTACCTGAAGTCAAAGTTCATTACAAATACTACTTCCAATCGGGTTTGTATTATGGTTCAGGGTATCTGAATTTATCCGATTTTTTACCTACTGAAGAATTCCATCTGCACCTGGGCCCTGGGGAAAATCCAATTCTTTATGTAGGGGATATGGAAATCATTACAGAAGAACATATCGAACATTACTTGCTTTCCAAAGGGGGAAGCGTTTTCCTATACCTGGACCCTATTGAACCATACCATTCCAGGATCGATACGGTCAATTTGAACTCCATTACGGTTCCCTCGGATTTACTATGAAACATTTTTTTCACATCACTGCTGTTATTTGTCTACTTGTATCCACATTGTATGCGCAAGAGAAGGAACAAGTTGGTTCTGCTTATTTCCAAGCGGTGGATGAATACAAAACTAAAAACTATTCTAAATCAATCGAACTCGTAAAAAGCCTACTTGCGGATGGTAAGTCATCTTACGAATTTTTTGCCTTACTTGCTTACAATTATGATAAGTTAAACGACTTTGATAATTCCTACAAAAATATGTTGGAAGCAAGAAAACGAAAACCAGATGATGAAGACCTCCTCCAAGGAAGCCTTGCCATATTAACTCGACACAAAAAATGGAAACCTGCGATTGAGTTGGCTGAAAAAGCCATCCCCATGTACCCACAAAATCCAGAGATTCGTTATTATTATGCATTGGCACTCTCTGAAAAGGGAGCTTCCAAAACTGCTCTTTCCCAAATTGAAAAAGCAAAAGCCGGAAGTCCGAGTGATGTTCGTATGTTAGAGTTAGAAGGTAAAATTTATTACCAATTAAAAAATTATGACAAGGCTGATATGAGTTTACGTTGGGCATCTAGTATCAACCAAAACTCTGCAGAAATTTGGAATAACCTAGCACTCGTTCAAGAATCACTATATAGAACGAATAAAAAATTGGGCAAAAAAAATCAGGCCAATACCTTTTTGGAAGAAGCCAAAACATGTATCGAAAAGGCATCCTCTCTCAATGGAGAAAGTAATACCATTAAAGAAAATTCGAAAAGGATTACCGCACTCGCAGCCCTGTGAAAATTAAGTTCCATACACTCGGTTGCCGTCTCAATTTTTTTGAGACAGATGGAATGTACTCCGTCCTAAAAGACAAAGGGTTTACCCTCGCTACAGCAGATGAAAACGCAGAGTACATCGTTGTAAACACATGTACCGTAACAAACAAAGCTGATGTCAAAAATCGAAACATCATCCGTAATGCCATTCGCACAAATCCTGGTGCAAAAGTATATGTGACTGGCTGTTATGCGGAGACCGACAAAGAAGTTTTACAAAATATCCCTGGGGTGTTTGGAGTTTTTGGGAATACCGAAAAAAGCAGTTTGCCTTACCAAATCTTAGCAGATTGGGAAGGCAAATCCTACTCACAACCACCTAACTTAGATCGTTTTTCTTACTCAGACGTATTACCGGAAGGACATACTAGAGCCTATCTAAAAATCCAAGATGGTTGTAATCGAAAGTGTTCTTATTGCAAAATTCCTGCGGCAAGAGGACTTGGGGTCAGTCGAAACTACGGGGACATTATAGACCAAGTTAAATACTTACAAGACAATGGAGTGGGTGAAATTCAATTAACGGGCGTTAATTTGGGTTGGTACCGATTGGAAAACGGAGAAAAAGGGTTTCTGAACTTAGTGGAAGATATCTTAAAAGTATTAGAATACTCAAGGATTCGTTTGTCCTCCATTGAGCCTCCTGATGTTGGCTCTGGGTTACTTGATTTAATGCAACACCCAAGGTTTTGTAAATTTTTACATGTTCCCATCCAAAGTGGTAGTCGAAAAATCTTAAAAGATATGCGACGAACCTACCACCCTGATGCGTTTCGTACACGTATTGAACTTGCAAAATCAAAACTACCCAATTTGTTTTTAGGAACAGATGTGATTGTAGGTTTCCCTTCAGAAACAGAAGTGGAATTCCGAGAAACCAAGCGATTGTTAGTTGAGCTTGGGTTTGCCAAATTACACGTATTCCCGTATTCTGTTCGCAAAGGAACCTCCGCCGAAAGTTTGGGTGATCCTATCCCTGGGGATGAAAAAAAACGCAGAGTATTAGATCTTATGGCGCTCAGCTCCCAACTACACGAAGTTTATGCAAAATCTGCCATCGGGAAAACCTTTGAAGCCATATTGGAAAACGATGGAAGGCTTGTGACGGATCATTATTTAAAAGGACGTCTTCCTGAAACATTCCCTATTGATACCTTACAAAAAGGGCAGTTTGTTGATGTTAGGTGCGAAGAATATTTCCCCGCCAAAGACAAAGAAGGTGAATTTCTCTTTACCTTTGCTCGTTAATTCAAAAGAAAAAAGATTTCCAAATCAAACGAAGTGATCATGATGGGGTCATCATGAATCGTAAAAAACTCTACGGGTTCGTATCCTTCATTGTAATCATTCTAATTTTGATCCTTGTCATTGTCTTTCGGGGTTCGAAGTCCAATTTGCTTGTCATCAAAAAAGGTTCGTTAGTGGAAGCTGTCTATGCACTAGGAACTGTGAAACCGGTTGATAGTTTTATCTTAAAATTTGGAATCGCGGCATCTGTCCGAGAAATTTATGTGGAAGAAGGACAATCAGTCAAAAAGGGAGATCCACTCTTAGTGAATGATTCGGGAATTACCTTCCGTTCCCCGATTACAGGCACTGTTACCAAACTCAGCATTGCCAAAAACGAAACGGCTATGCCTGGGTTACCCATTTTGGAAATCCAAAACCTAAAAGAGGTGTACATCTCTGTTTCCCTCGACCAAGAATCAGCATTACGAGTGAAACCTGGGCAACATGCCCAACTCAGTTTTGAATCCATCCGAGGGAATGTTTATAAAGGGGAAGTAGAACGAATTTATCCATCAAACGGCCAGTTTCTCGTGAGGATAGGACCACATGAATTGCCCCAAGGAATTTTACCTGATATGACAACAGATGTTGCCATTGAAGTTTCTTCCAAAGACAATGTGATCCTTGTACCTTTAGTCTCTGTGGAAAGAGGGAAACTCACACGTTATCGAAATGGGAAACGTGAAAAAATCGAAATTCGAATTGGTGCCATTAATTCAGAGTTTGGTGAACTCATACAAGGGGATTTAATCGAAGGGGATGAGGTCCTAGTCAAAAATTAGATGTTATTCCTTGCGATCCGACAAATCTTTTCGAGACCCCAACAATCGATTTTAACGCTAATTGGGATTGTACTTGGGACAGCTGGATATATTGTATTTTCTGGAATTATGCTTGGTTTCCAAGCAGTCATTACTGACCAACTTGTGAATTCTGATGGTCAAATCAAAATTTCTCCGAAAGATGAGCTAATCACCGAACGTACGTTCGATGATGTGTTCTTCCAAGGAAAAGAAGTTAGATGGCTTTCTCCTCCTTCTGGTAGAACCGATAACTCACGATTAACGAATGTTCTTGGGTGGATGGATAAATTGTCCAATGACCATAGGGTGATATCCTATGCTCCTCAACTCACAAAAGAAGTCATTTTTGTGAACGGAAAATCAACGGCTCCTGCTAGGTTTGTGGGTGTGGATCCAAATATCCAACCTAAAGTGACGAATCTCAGTGATTACATTGTCGAAGGAAAATTAGCTGACCTATCACGAGGAACTTCCCTTGCCATTGCGGGTGAAGGGGTTCTGAATAAACTCGGTGCCAAAGTAGATGATACCATTTTTGTATATATCCCAGGAACAGATCTCATCCCGATCAAAATCGTCGGTATATTAAGTACGGGAAATCGTATGATAGATGAAGTGACAGTTTATTCTTCCTTATCCTCTGTTCAAAGTATTACAAAGTCCAGTGGTGAAATTTCACAGATCATTGTCAAAATTAAAGACATTCGTATGGCAAAAGAAATTGCTGAAGACTGGAGATACTTTAGCAAAGATAAGGTTGAAAGTTGGGACGAAGTGAACGCTAGTATCTTACAAGTGTTTCGGACTCAAGATATTGTAAGAAACTCAACAACCTTTACGATCATCCTTGTTGTTGCCTTTGGAATTTATAACATACTCAATATGGTGGTGAACCAAAAAAAGAAGGAAGTTGCGATTTTACGGTCCATTGGTTTCGATGAAAAGGATACAATCCAATTGTTTATTTTTCAAGGACTATTTTTAGGAACATTGGGTGCCATTCTAGGAATTTTTGTAGGTATTCTTGGATGTTATTATATAGATGGAATTCCTATTGGAGATCCAAAACAAAACTCTAAAGCACTCATGAAAACAATGATGATTTCTTGGGATGTGATGATTTATGTAAAAGGTTTTTCAATTGCAGTTCTTAGTGCATCAATTGCCAGTTATATTCCAGCTCGTATGGCAAGTCGTTTGTCTCCAGTTGACATCATCAGAGGTGCTACATGAATTTGGGTATAGAAGCCAACCAAATTTTTAAATCATTTGGAGAACCCCCTCAAGTTGTCTTACAAGATGTATCTTTACAGATCAAAGAAGGTGATTTTGTTGCCCTCACAGGAAAGTCTGGTTCCGGTAAGTCAACACTTTTGTATATCGTGAGTGGACTTGATTTTCCAACAAGTGGTGATGTGAAACTTGGTGGTAATTCTTTATTGCAAATGGATAGCAAAGCCCTTCATGAGCTTAGAAATCTATCCATTGGATTTGTTTTCCAATTCCATTATTTATTACCAGAATTAACAGGCTTAGAAAATATTACGATGCCCGCTCGTAAAACAGGGAAACAAAAGTTAGTAGAAGACTATGCTCTTCATTTGATGGAAAGTTTTTCCGTTTCCCATTGTAAGGATAAGTTCCCAAGTCAAATGTCAGGTGGTGAAGGGCAAAGGGTAGCGATTGCACGTGCTCTTGTCCAAAAACCAAAGTTTTTGTTTGCCGATGAACCCACTGGAAATTTGGATACAGCTAACGGGGACAAGGTGATGGAGATCTTCAAACGGATCAACAAAGAAGATGGAACTACGATTCTGTTTGTAACGCATGACCCTGATTATGCGGCAATTGCCAGGCAGAGAATCCATATGGTGGATGGAAAAATTGCTGAAATTTCATAGAAATTCTGTTATAGTAGTCTAAATTCGATTCTATAGCAGATATTTTCCAAAAAAAATGATGAATTCGTATGCTCTTCACTAAGTTTGGTAGAAGACATGTTTGAACATTTTGAAACTGAAGCCATCCGCATCCAAACGAAACGTACTGGGGAAAAAGAACATTCGACCCCCTTATTTTTAACATCCAGCTTTGTATTTGATGATGCCGAACATGCGAGGGCACTTTTTGCGGAAGAGGTAACTGGAAACCAATACACTCGGTTTTCCAATCCCAATACAACCGAACTTATCGAAAAATTATGTGCCTTAGAGCACACAGAAGATGGAATCGCCACTGCGTCTGGAATGTCTGCTGTGTTTACCTCTATTTTTGGACTTGTAAAATCAGGGGATCACATAGTATCGGCAAGAGCAATTTTTGGATCTACACATCAAATTTTTGCGAACATCTTACCACGGTTTGGTGTAACGACAACTTATGTTGACATGGATAAACCAGAGGACTGGGAATCGGCCATCAAAGAAAATACCAAGATCCTTTACATTGAAACACCTTCTAATCCAGGGCTTGATATCGTTGACTTGGAATGGGTAGGCACTTTATGCAAAAAGAAAAAAGTCATTCTCATAGTTGACAATTGTTTTTGTTCTCCCTATGTGCAAAGGCCTGCAGACTTCGGAGCAGACATTGTGATCCATTCTGCAACAAAATACTTAGATGGTCAAGGTAGAGTAATTGCTGGTGTGATTTTAGGTAAAAAAGAACTCATCCAACCGATCCGGTATATGGCAAGAAACACTGGTCCTTCACTCTCACCTATGAATGCTTGGATCATATCAAAAAGTTTGGAAACATTGGCAGTTCGAATGGACCGCCATGCGGAAAATGCGATGAAACTTGCCACATTTTTACAAGAATCAGCTGATGTGGAACTAGTAAGGTATCCTTTTTTGCCGAATGACCCAGGTTATGCGGTTGCTAAAAAACAAATGCGATCTGGTGGAGGAATTGTTTCCTTCGTGATAAAAGGTGGAGTCGAAAGGGCTAAAAAATTCTTGGATGCACTCAAATGGTTTTCTTTAACTGCTAATTTGGGAGATACAAGAACCACTGTGACACATCCTACAACAACCACACATTCCAAACTTACGGAAGAGGAAAGGTTGGCAGTGGGGATAAAACCCGGACTCATTCGGGTTTCTGTGGGGCTGGAACACATAGATGACATCATTGTCGAAGTAAAACAGGCATTGGTAAACTCAAAGTAAACAATTTGTATAGACTTTCTCTTTTTTCGGAAAGAGAAAGTTCTAACTGTTTTTTAGTTTCCTTGGATAAAAATTCACTCTTTTCAATTAAACTTTCTTCAAAACTGCGAACATAGTGTTCATCTGGATCAACTATAGTTTCCCATTCTATTTTTTCTATCTTCAAATTGTTCAATTTGTATGTAAAGTCTATCGTATGTTTATCGTTAGGTGCTATTCTTGTGTCATAGTATTCTTCTGAAAGATTCGTATTGACAAGCCTTCCAATGATGGATTCTTCGATTAACGTTTTTTTTCCGTTTGTCTCGATTGTATAAAATCGTAAATAAACTTTTGGCACCAAGTAAGTTGGGAATTTGTGACCAACGGCGATAGATTTAAGTTCTGCATAGATTCGAATTTCACCATTGGATATCCTTTCCAGTTTCCAAGAAGGTTGTACAGACTTTCTCACAAATTCTGGATCATGAATTCCTTTCCAAGAATGTTCCCTGTTGGGCATATGGCAATTTTGGCATTGGAAATCTTGTTTGGCAAATGATGAGTTCTCCCATTCTTTGTAGACTTCCATCAGTTGTTTCCCATTCAAAAACACTCCATACTTAGGACTTTCATGACAGGATTTACAAAAAAGTGAGTTCTCAAATTCTGATTTCGCCTGAAATCCGTTATGCGGAAAGAAATCATCTTCAGTTTTATTTTGATTTAATGTTTTTCTTGGAGGACCATACCATGTTTGATTTCGGATATGGCAACTTGCACATTGTATAGATGGATTCGAAATTCCTTCAGGGAAATGTTGTTTTTGGGATTGGAAGATTTCATTTGTACGTAATGTTCCGGAAAGTTCAACTTTAGTTTCTAATAAAGGGGAATGGCAATTTAAACAATTGTTAAATTCCTTTGAATCTAATACTTGTTTTTGCCAGATCAGTCCATTCCCAATGGACTTCGCATGAAAACTATTCTTCCAAGATTTCCACTGGTCTTCATGGCAACGGGCACATTGTTTTGGATCCATATTGGATTCCATGGAGGAAAGTTGTAATTGTTTCCCCTGGTTTGAACCATTTAACAGAGGTAAGGGATGTTTCCAATGATCAACATGAAATGAATTCTCTTTACAACTGAAGAAATTGATTGAAACACAAAACATTATCGTCAGTTGTAAAGTAGGAAACTTCATCTCTTAGAATGTTATTTACGATTGATTATCCACCGCAAGCATTTCCTCCACCACCAGAGGGAGCACCACTCCCACCACTAGTTCCCCCACTTGTACTACTTCCCCGTAAAAACAACTTATCTTCGGATCTGATTTTATTCGAAGATTTTGTAAATTGTCTGGTAAAGTCTAACTGGTAATTTGGTACGTTGGCGTCAGCATTTGAGGTAATGGCGTCTGCAAGTGCAGAAATGTCTGTCCTCCAATAGGAGGCAGGTTGGGTAATGGCACTAGGACTGGAACCAGAAGTTGGTGAACGTAATCCTAAAGCACCGAATTGTTTCCAACCTGCTTCATAAAACCGTGTTGGTTTTCCGAGGATCTGGTGTAAGACAAACCATACAACCGAAGTGCGAATCCCTTCTTCCCCATACAAATAGATTAACTTCTGGTCAATATAGCCAGTGTTAGTTAAGTAAGTTCCTAGCTGTAAAAAGGACTTGAATTGAAAACTAGTTCCGTCATATAAATCGGTTGGAACCAGATTTGTTGCCGATTTCACTCTCCCTTCATACGTCGTTACACAGGAATTGGAAACAAAACTAGCATTTGTTTTGGTTGTACAATTTGTGTATTTTGAACCTGATGCTGTAGAGTTAGTTGTTCCAGTAAATGCTGCATTAGGTCTGCCATCAATTAAGTAATAACCTTCAACGGGGACTGGATCTACTTCTTCCAGATTAGAATTTCCATTCTTTATGGAGTGAATGAGATCTCCAATCGTGAGTTGTATCGATGTATGATCACGTAACAAAGTTTTGGTAAGACCAGCTCTATTGCTATTCGCGTAATTATATGAAGGTGTTGTAAAAAGAGTATTGGAAGCTGTTAAATCTGCAATCGATCCATTGAGAACTGCCAACCTTTCCTTTGGGAATCCCCAATACAATAACGCATAGTAGGCAAAAGTAGCCGATGATAAATTTGATAAATTTGAAGTGTCTTGGGCAAATACAACATAATCAATCGCCGGATCAATTCCATAAATTGCAAAAAAATCAGAGATTTTTTTACCTTTGCCTACAATCCCATCAACTGATAAAACACCATCATCTCTTGTATCTGTTAACAATTCGTTTAGATTCGAAACAGGGTATGCATATGTTTGTTTTCCATCAAAAAATACAAACCTTCCGCTTGAACCTGAAGACTGAATTTGAAATACTATTAGATTTCCAAAAACGTAATTAGGTTTGTTTGTTGACCAATTGGATAAAAACCTCGAAAGTTTTGTCCCTGTAATCAGCCCACTTTGGTTCTGGTTGTAATCCGAATTGGAAAGAGTCGCAAGTTCTAACGGAGTATAGTTTCTAAAAAGAAAGGGCGTTAAGTCAATTTTAAGGTTCTGAGGTAAAAAAGCATACTCAGGTTGGCCTTTGCAACTTAGAACAGCAAATAAAAAAAGAATCAGTAGTTTATATTTTGGATATCGCATTGTTTCCTCTTATAAGTTATAAGGTAAAGTGATGGCAAAGCCGACAGTTTGTAACTTTGCTGTGTTATAACCTGCAATGGTTTCTGAATAAAATAAAGTGTAGAAGTTCCCAAAACTATCTACGTAACTAAATCCTAATTCTGCATTATGAAAGACTTCTTTCCTTCCCCATGCAGGTCGTTCATTTTGTACATAAACATCGTAAGGATTGATGCCGTAAACACTAGGTTGAGGGTAACGAACTAAATTCCATGGAGGTTGTTGCCTTGGATCAGCGTAAGCATAACCACCTTGGCCAATTTGTCCTCGCATACCAATCGTTAGGAATAAGGATTCAAAGAATCGTTTGTAAAGGGCTGAATAATAGAGGATATCATCTGGAACAGGGTTTTCTCTTTTCCGGTAAGACAATTCACCAAGTCCACCCATTCCCCAAACACCAAAATCTTTTGCCAGATACAAATTGACCTCACCGCCACTCGCTCCATCTCCTAAGGATTGAGGATTCCGGTCATAATCACCTCGTTTGATTCCGCCTACTCGTAACGAAATAGTTGGCATCCATCTGTATTTTGAGTCAAACTCATCGACTAGTTTGTAGCGTAATCCAAACCGTGTATCCATAAAACCGTATTTGTCTGGGACTTCTGGAGTTTGTTGTAATCCTAAATAACGATTAAAAATCCGATGTCGTCCTAGTTTACCAAAACCTATCGTTAGGTCAGCTGTTAGGCGATCTGTGATTCCATATTCTAAAGCTAAATTCGCAACTGAAATTCTCACATTGTCATCATATTTTGCCTTTTGACCTGCAAGAAAAGCACTGTCATATTCAGAATGAATGAATACGGGACGTACCCAAAGTTGCCTCTCATAAGGAGCCCAAGCTTGTTGGGAATACAAACTCGATATGGAAAGAGAAAATAGAAGTAAGGATATTTTTAAAAATGGAAAGGGTATTTTCATTCTTTATCCTTCTTTTTTTCTGGTAATTTAATGTTAAAACGAATTTGGACAAAGTATTCTAATGCTTGTAATTGTTCCTCTGTGAGTTTACCAGATAAGTCTGGTAAGTTGACCCTACGTTTTTCTGTATTGGGTAAACTTCCTTGTAAGTATTCCAATCTTTCGTCTTGATCATTGGCGTTAATATTTGTTTGCTTTTCAAGACTAAGCTCTTGGTTGAAGATTGCTTTCCCTAAATGGTATTTCTCACGATCTTGGCCTTGGGGAATATTGGCGATCCCACCACCACCGATACCACCAGATGCAAGTATGATATTTGTTAGTAATAAACTTCCGAATAAAAATTGAACTATATATTTCATAAAACTTTCCCTGTTTCTGTATTAATTCATTAATAACCACCAAGAGAATAGCGGATCTATTCACTTAGTGGTTATGTTGGTTTATCGTTTGTAAGCTTTGTCTTCTTCGATGATTTTTCGAGATGTAGTAGCAAACGAATTTAAGTTAGTTGGCAAGTTTGGATCAACGTCACCAGCCACATTGTAAGTGATAATATCCGATAGTTCAGGAATATCAGTTCTATACGGTGAGTCTGGTGGGAGTTTTGGAGCTGGTCCACCACCTGTTAAACTACCCCATTCAATCCAACTACCATCATAATAAGTAGAAGGGTAACCTAATATCGCAATGTAGGAAAACCCAGTAACTTGGGATCGATTATTGGTTCTGCAAAGTTGGATTGCTGTTTGACCCTTTTGGTACCCTCTCGCATCATAATATGCTTTGAGATCAGATTTTGGTTTGAATCGAAACTCTGTATCCAATAATCCTGTCCAAGGTACGTCTTTAGCTCCTTTGATATGACCTTCAAATCCTACGTATTTTCCAGAGACTTCAGAAGTTGTACTTCGAATCACACCATTGTATTCGTTGCTACTCCCTGATGAAGACCTTGCATCTGATACAAAAACACTCGATGTGATCCCCGCTATATTGACGTTGTTTGGATCTTTTACAGCTTTAATCACATCTTCTACGGGTAACATAAGGATTGTATTGTCTACCCTTAGACTTTTGACACTGTACCGATTATTTAAGTTAGGTGGCGTGTTTGTTGTTGTACTAAATGGTACAAAATTTCCATCAGTTACAGCTAGTCGAGGAAGTGTTCCATTTAGGAAGGCTAAATTTTTATGATCAAATCCCCAATACCTAAAGGAATAAAAGCCACGAAGTGTTCCTTGGACATGGCTGGCTGCGTTAGCAGAAGAAACAAAGACAACCAAGTCATTAACAGGATCAATGCCAAAACGATTTAAGATAGCATCGATTTTTGGTCCATTGGCAATGATGGATACGGTATCACTAAGTCCACTATTTCGTTTTTGGCTAAACCCATCTCCACCGTCTAACGCATTAGCACCGTCAGAAAAAGTGAAGGAATAAACGACCACATCGTTTCCATTCCCTGCGATGTATTCTTTTCCAACAGTGGCACTTGGACCATTTTGTAAAATGACGAGTTTACCTGTTATTCCATTCGGTTTAGTAGATGACCAATTATTAACCCACTTACCTAAAGTTTGTGGAGTGATAAGTCCATATTCATTTAAGTTATAATCGTCGTTAGACTCTTTTGCCAGGTCTACTGCTGTATTTACTTTGATCCCATTCGAAAGCGCTAGTGCCGCTAAGAGTAGGTTTTTTTGATCATCATTTTGGTTGTTTCCACCGCAGGCTCCGAGAAACCCCGCGGTAAAAAGTGCTACCAACTGATGTTGAAGACTTGTTTTCATATTGAATCCTTCATTTGAATTCCAATCCTTTCTCTGTAGGGGCTTGCACCAAAGAATGAGGAGATTGGTTTCTCTAAAATAAAAACAGGGGGTGAAGGAAAAAGTTGAAATTTGATTTAACAGAGGGAAACTCTGCAATAGCGTATATTATTTTGGACAAATTTCCAAAGTGGACAACAGAGTTTCAAAAGAGGAAGTTGGAAAACGAATGATAGGAAATGATTATCGAAATTTCTTAGATGAGATCCATAAAAACTTCGCTGGAATGTCAGAACCATTCTCTATCGAATCAAGTTCTGAAATCGGGAAAAAGAGACTATCCCCAACTTCTAATTGGAAGGATTTGTGTTTCAGTTTGATTTTGGAAGTTCCACTGACTTGGTAAATTTTAATATCATGGGCTTGGGGGAGGTGTTGGAATTGGGTTAATTTTCCTTGTTCTAAAATCCATTCCACAATGTTAAATCGTTCCCTTTCTTCTTGGTATAAAACCCTTGATTTTATTGGGTATTTTTGTGATGCCCACACTTTCCCTTCATTGGCTGCGATAAAACGTGGGGATTGAGAAAACAAATCAGGAATCATTTCACCAATCGGGATCCTGAGAGTTTTGGAAAGTTTCCATAAAATACCAATGCTAGGTGTGGTTTTTCCAGATTCAATGAGCCCGAGCATTCCCCGGCTGACAGTTGATAATTGTGAGAGTTTTTCCATAGAAAGACCAAGTTCGAGCCTACGTCGTTTCAAAGTTTCGCCAAGTACGACTGTTAAGACCTCTTCAACCGTTTGGTCCGATGTGTTTCGTTCTGTAGTTTCCTCGTATTGTCCTTCCATGACATCATCCTTTCTTAGTCATGTTCGATATATTGGATAAATTGTAAAGTAAAATGAATATTTGGGAGAAATAGTAGAAGAGACAAATAATGGAAATCAGTGCTTGGAGGAGGAGAATTTGGTCCGAAATTTCGTAAAAAAATTGGTAAGGTATGCGTAATCGAATGTTTGTTAGGTAAGAAAATTGAAAGACGGAAATTAAAATCCAAGGGAGTACTGATTGGTTACGAGAAATGGCAATGAGAGGGATCAGGATTAAAAAATACCAAGGGTTGTAAACAGGGAGTAGGGTAAGAAAAAAATACCCCAAATAAAAAACAAAATGGTATTTCCTGCATAACAGAATGAACCTTAGGTTTCTTTTTTTTTGAGGGATCAGTAGGTAAAGGTAAATATATAAAAGAATAAATTGAAAGAAAAACGGAACACTTCTAAGGTTTATCGAAAAACAAAACCTCCAAATAGGTTCATAAATTTGGTTAAAGGTAAATGAATCACCAAATTTTTGTAAGTTGTTGATTCCAAAATCAGTAAATTTTGAAAATACAAGAAGGTAAAGAAAGTAAAAACTAAAAAATCCAATCAAAAATGATAAAAGGAAATTTAAAGATTGAAGTATGTAATGTTTTTTCTTATGGAAAAAAACATAGGGAAAAAGAAAAATTCCATATATAACTGCCAATAATTTTGTATGTAAAAGTAATCCAAATACAATGCCACTTTGATTGTATTTTTTATTTTTTAAGAAATACCAATACATCCAAAAGAATATGATTACTAAAACTTCGAAATGCATATTGGCATAGACTTCTTTGGTATAAACTGGATATATCCAAAAGAGAAGAATTGGTTTTTTCCAATGTGATCGATTGAAAAACCAGATAGATATCGCCTCGAAAATTAAATAACTAGTTTTTAATAGAAATGTTGAATATCCGTAGGTAAAAAGGGAAAAATAGAATAAAACAAATGGGCTATAGATCGTTGTCCAATCAGGATGATTGATATTAGAAAGAATTTCTGATGAAAATGAATCATGGGAATCAAAGGAGAAAAACTGAGATGGTGAAACTTCATACGGCGAAATCAAGTTACGAATGAGTTGCCCCTCCCAAAGGTAACGTGCCCAATCATCTTCCCATATTGGATCTAGAAATAAACAAAGGATTCTAAGTCCTAGACCAAGGAAAAGTAAGGATTTAAAATGTATGTTAAAAAATTGGTTTGGTAAGGTTACTACTTTTAGAAAAAAAGCAGTAACCAGAATTGTGCTCGAAAATAAAAACCAATCAATCAAATGACAGTTACTATTTATTAAAATTTAGATTGTTGCAACGTTCACAAACTTCTTCTGGGATGACTCCCACTTTCATCAGTAATCCAAACATAAAACAACCTGCACACCATCCTAAGAATGATTCAAGAGATGCAAAAAACACAAGGGTTGCGAGGACAATTTGGTAAGATAAAAAAAGACCATTCAAAAACAATATAATTGCTGTTAGACTAAATGAAAACCCGATAAGTTGGGCAAAACGTTTTGGTGGTCCAGCGCTTGGAACAAAAGAGATCCCGAGCCAAGGAACTAAATACCGAGATGTAAAAAAAGCAAATGGTTCCCATTTTGGCCCATAACTCAACCGGAGTAAAAACCCCAACAGAAGTAAACCTAACACAACGAGATTCGGAAATATGATGGCAACGACACCAAAAACAACAACTGTTGATGCGACAATCCTTGTGACATTTTCATTGACGACATCTGGATAAAACCCGAGTTTCATATGAATCCTCCTACAAAAGGTTCTACAGATTGGACTCAAATTGGCAAGAAAAATTCGCTTTCTTGGAGGAAATGTTTATTTTATTGACGAAAATTCGTCTTAGAAGAGTCTTAATGTTGAATTGGGAGGGGAATTGTATGAAAATCCAGAAAACCTATGGAGTTTATCTATTTGCCATTTCATTATTTTGGGCCCTTTGGTTACAATTAACGGCAGGTCCATCCAAACCTCATCCCAAAACCAAAGGTGAAACTTGGTTCTTAACAACAAAAGAGACCCTGGCATTGCCAGAATTCAAGACAATTGACACTAGGTCTTTTCCTTCTCGTGTGAAAGAAAAAATGCCAAATTCAATTGTTCTCAGCTGGGAAGACCTTTCCCAGAAAGAAACTCCCAATCGAGGAAAACTACTTGAGACAAAAATCCTCCAAAAAAAAATTTCTAGTTTAGGAATTGAAACATCTGATCTCATCATTGTGTTAGGTGATGGAAAAAATGGATGGGGGGAAGAAGGTCGGATTGTCTGGAGTTTACGAGAAGTTGGATATACAAAGTCGTTTTGGTTTGATGGAGATGTGTCATCTTTGAAAGAAGTAGTAAATCAAAGAAAAAATAAAATGGTTTCTCAAGGGGAAACGAATCAATCTTTCTTATTAGCAGAAAAAGAAAGCCAAATTCATACAGATATCACAAAGGATGACATCACCAAACAATTAAACATAGGTTCTTACCAAATTTTAGATACAAGAGAACCACGAGAATTTTCTGGTTCCACACCTTATGGGGAATTCAGAGGAGGCCATATCCCTGGTGCAAAATCCTTTTTTTACCAAAATTTATTTGATGACCATGGTAAAATCAAAACAAAAGAAGAAGTTGAAAACTCACTCACACAAATAGGAATTACTAAGTCAAAACCAATCATTGCCTATTGTACTGGTGGTGTAAGATCTGCATTTGTTGTTGGCATCTTACGATCTTATGGTTATAACGCTTATAATTATTCAGGATCAATGTGGGAATGGTCTTCTTACAAAGACTTACCATTGGAAAAATAAACTTGAAACAGTTTTTTATTCTATTCTTACTTATTTCTGTAACTATTGTTACTGGTTACTATCTATATGAAAATCGAAGGGAAGTCCCGATTGAAGAAGTGTTTCCTGGGAAAAGTTGGGCAAAACCGATTCCTTCTCTTCCCGATCTAAAAGGAGTAGGTGCACCTACAGCAAAAAACTGTGGCAATTGCCATACGGAAATTTATGAAGAGTGGAAACTTTCCACACATGCAAATGCTCTGAGTGATGTTCAATTTCAATCTGAATTAGCAAAATCTAGTTCACCCAAATGGATTTGTCTTAATTGTCATATACCAGTCCAAAACCAAAGAGAAATGGTTACCACTGCTTTACGTGGAGGAAATTATTTCGATCCAATTGAAGTCCCTAATCCTAATTTTAATCCTGAGATGAAGGAAGAAGCCATTACGTGTGCAACATGCCATGTTCGGGTTGATAAAGAATCACATCAAAGTTATGTGATTGGGGGATCAGGTGGTACATCTCCTCCCCATCCAGTTCAAATCAATCGTGAGTTTTTGAAAAATAGATGTAATGATTGCCATAATGAAACATACACACTTAACGAAAGTTTGGTTTGTTCCTTTCAAACAGGAACAGAATTAAAAAGTACAAATACAGACAAATCTTGTGTTTCTTGCCACCTACCAGAGGTGAAACGATCGTTCGTAAAATCTTCTCTTCATCGTCCCGTGCGAGTGGCCCACAAGCATGGTTTTATTGGCGGGGGAGTTCCCAAACGATTTGATTTATACAAAGACCAAATTCGGCTGGGATACAAACCAGGACTTGTCCTTTCTGATTTTAAATGGGAAAATGAAAAAATTCTATTACAATTGCAAAATCAAAATGCAAACCATCATGTTACCTCCGGTGATCCCGAAAGGTTCTATCGTTTTGTGATAGAAGGAATCGATCAGTATGGAAATGTAATTTACAGGAACGAATCGAAAGTTGGCCAAGAATGGGAATGGTCACCCAAAGCAAAAAAAATTAGTGATTTACGTATCCCAAATGGTGAGACATTTAAATGGGAATTGCCTTCTATTCCAAAATCCAATTTAATCACCAAGTTTCGGTTCCAAGCAATCCATGTTCGTCTGAAAGATATCACTTCAGATTATATGATTCAATCGTCTAACGCTGTCCCAGAAACTTATAGAAATAAAGTAAAACAGATTAAGGAGATTTACCCTCACAGTTCCATTGTGATCGAAAGTATTTATGATGTAAAAAGTAAATCGAGGAAAGATACTCCTTTGGAAAGTTTATTCAAACGAAATGAAAAACGTAGAGGAGAATAATATTCTTTGTATCATTCCTGCTAGGGATGAAGAAGAAAGTATTGAAAAGGCATTAAGTGGTCTAATTCAAAATTCAGGATTATCAACTAAAAATTTTATTGTCGTAAATAATGCCTCAAAAGACGAAACATTCTCCATTGTCAATCGAATGGGGATCAAAGTATTGGACTGTCCTCAAATAGGTTATGGGAATGCGTGCCTTCTTGCTTTGGATTGGATCCAAAAAAATAATTACCAGCCAGAATATATTCTTTTTTGTGATGCAGATGGATCAGATGATCCAAAAGATATTCAAAGACTCATCTATACTATAGGCGAAACAAATTCTGATTTAGTCATTGGTTCTAGGACATTAGGAAATGCGGAAGAAGGATCACTTTCTCCCATTCAAATTTTTGGTAATGCCTTAACATGTTTTCTCATTCGAATATTCTTTGGGAGACATTACACAGATATGGGGCCATTGAGAATCATCAGATACCAATCCTTATCTCTACTTGGTATGAAAGATACAACATGGGGATGGAACATTGAAATGCATATCAAAGCATTACAAAAAAATATGAAGGTGATTGAAATTCCTGTTCAATACCGAAAAAGGATAGCTGGAGTTTCCAAAATATCAGGGACTCTCTCTATGTCACTTCGAGTTGGGTGTAAAATTCTTTATACATTTTTTAAATTACTTATTTTTGGTAAGTGAAAAACTTGGGAGTGAAATGTTACTCTTTTTCATTTATCCTTTTCTTTTGATTTTTGTGGTAAATGGATTTGATCGAAATTCATTTACGATTGTTATCATTTCAGCAGTTTTATTAAGTTTGTATTTTTTCTTTTTAGGAAAAAAACTACACCAATTCAAAAATCAGTTTTGGATATTTTTCTTATACAATCTTATACTTCGATGTGTTGTCATTGGGTCAACACCTCATTTCAGTGACGATGTTTACCGGTATCTATTTGATGCAAATATACTTTTGAGCGGCCAATTCCCTTATGAATTCACTCCTAGTGAGTGGATGAACCTACACCCCAATATCGGCGGACATTTTAACATCTTATATTCGAATATGAATAGTTCTCATTATTACTCTGTATACCCTTTGTTTTTACTTATGTTTTTTGTGGTAGGGTCAGTTCTAAATTCATTATTACATTCTATGTTTTTAGGAGTTCAGATCGTTTTTGTTTTGGTTGATTTGCTGAATTTGTCACTGATACGGCGTTGGTATCGAAATGAATCATTGCAGTTTTATTGGGTCTATTTTGCAAATCCGATCATCCTCATTGAAGGCATCTCTCAGATGCATCCTGAGATTTTACTAATTCCTTGGATCCTTATCTTACTTCAAACTAAAAGCAATTGGAAACAAGGAATGGTGTTATCAATTCTAACACAGCTAAAATTTAATGCTATATTATTTGTATTTGGTTATATAAAAGAGAAACGAAAAAATTTTTGTATATTGGTTGGGGTAATCTTTTCCTTTATCCTGTGGAAACTGACTGTATTTGCAAATTTAGAATCACAAGGGAGTAATGGCATTGGGTTGTTTTTTCATTCCTTCCGTTTTGCTGGACTATTGGAACCCTTCCTTTATTTAATTTTGAATCAGATAGGACATGCATACCTATCGGGATTTTTTTCACTGTCTTTGTGTAGTCTCCTTTTTTTCTATTTAATCATGAACAAAAGTTTTTGTAATTTCTCTCTGGAAAAACGATTGTTTGTTTTCTATTTTTGTTTTTTGCTATGGTCTCCCGTCATTCATCCTTGGTATTGGATTTTATTCATTCTTTTGGGGGTGGTAAATCGGATGCATTTAATTTGGCAGGCATTACTCGTATTCCTTACCTTCTTATCTTATCTAATCTATGTTTCTGAGTATTATTTTTACTTATATTGGGTTCTATCTTTTTTAGTTATAGGATTATATGGATTTAAAGAAATTGATTATTTTCGCAAAACAACCCATCCAAGGGCAAGTGAAAACTCGTTTGGCTAAGACACTCGGAGATAAAACTACCTTAGATATTTATAAGAAGTTATTACACATCACAGAGGACATTACTTCGAAACTAAACATTTCGAAGACTGTTTATTGGGACCAAATTCTAAATCAAACAAATTTATATTTTAAAAATGGGTATACTTTCAAAGAACAATCCCAAGGTGACCTGGGCAAAAAAATGAAAGATGCCTTTCGGGAAGAATTTGATGAGTCTTTTAATAAAATTTTGATCATTGGAACAGATTGCCCCTATTTAACTGAACGAATTTTTGAAGATGCATATCATGCATTAGAAAATTCGGATATTGTCATTGGTCCAGCAAAAGATGGAGGTTATTATTTATTGGGCATGAAAGATTTTAAAGCTTCTTTGTTTGAAGGAATTCCGTGGAGCACGGAATTAGTGTTCAATTTGACTATCGAAAAAATAAAGGAACTTAATCTAACATTCTCTGTTTTACCAGAATTAAATGATATCGATACAGAGAAAGATTGGTTAGAATGGGAAGAGAAAATTAACCAATAGGTTTGAGTAAAATTTCAACTCTTCGATTCAGAGCTTCATGTTCTTTTGTTTGGTTTGGAGATTTTGAATTTCCAAAGAAAAGTCGTCTAATTTGGTTAGGTTCTACTGAGTGGATGAGTAAAAAACGTTCCACTTCTAATGATCGTTTTTCGCTGATCAATACATTCTCTTTGTTTGTTTTTCCTTCCACTGCATGGGCACTGATCATAACCTCATAGTTTCGATTTCGGTATAAAAAATCTGCAACTGATTGTAGTCTAACTTGGTCTTGTTTGGGAATCAGATTGGATTTTTTTGAAAAATAAATTGTGAATTGAGTAACGTCTGTTTGTTTTTCAGTTTTTTTATATGGATTTTCGAAAATGACACCTTCTTCAGCTAACAAATCTGGAAATGGCAAAGATAAGTATTGAACAGTGTAAGTTAACAAAATGCAAACTAGTACTTTGTTGGTTTTATAAAGATGCATATAATTAATTTCGGTAAGTTTCTAATTTTTCAGAAGATAAGGATCAAAAATTATGATTGAAATATGTCCCTTCTCGTAATTTTTCTCATCTAAGGGTTGAATATGAAACTGAAAGAGTTAGCAGAACGTTTAAATGCAAAGTTCACTGGTAATGGTGAATTGGAAGTGAATGGCATAAAAGATTTAGAACATCATACAGAAGTTGATCCGAATAGCATCTATTATGTGGCTTCAAAAAAGTATTTAAATAAACATCAAAAAGCAACAGATGTTAAAATTGCTCTGACTATTGATTCATTAGCATCTTCCTTTCCCAACTCTATTATTGTTCCTGAAGAAGGTTCCAAGGTAAAATTCATTCAAGTCATTTCCTTATTTGAGAAGAAGCCAAGTATTCAATCTTCTGTTTCACTAAAAGCAAGTATCCATCCAACTGCTAAGATTGGTGAAAATGTGACGATCATGGATTTTGTCGTTATCCAAGAGAATGTTGTTGTCGGTGATAATGTGGTATTGTATCCGAATGTTGTTCTGGAACCAAATGTAGAAGTTGGAGATGATACAGTAATCAAGTCTGGTGTTGTCATTTATTATAATTGCAAGGTAGGAAAAAGAAATTTAATCCATTCAAATACTGTGATTGGCGCCGATGGATTTGGATTTTATGATTATGCGGGAGTTCGTTACAAAGTTCCTCAAATTGGAAATGTGATTATAGGTGATGATGTGGAAATGGGTGCACATTGTACGGTAGATAGGGCTGCCTTAGAATCTACAACCATTGGTAATTTCACAAAATTTGATGATCATGTTCACGTTGGTCATAATTGCCGAGTGGGTAATTACGTTTATATCGCAGGTGCAACGGTACTTGCTGGATCTGTTACCATCGAAGATGGATGTTTTTTGGCAGGGCAATCTGCTGTCGCAGAACATCTAACGATGAAAAAGGGTTCTATTCTTTTAGGTTTATCTGGACTAACGGAAGACTCAAAGGAAAAAACCGCATATTTCGGTATCCCAGCAAGGCCTGCTCTTGAAATGCATCGGATCCATTCTTCCTTGCCTTTATTGCCAGAACTTGTAAAAGACCATGCAAAAAGAAAAAACTCTGAAAAGTAAGAAAGGTTTAAGATTCTAAAATCTTTTTTAAAGACTGTAGATTCTCATTCATTTGTGATTTAAGATTCATTCTGACAAGGCCTTCACTCAGTTTGAATAGGCCATTGAGTTCCATTTTATCAGAAATGATCAATTGGCAATGGTTCCCATTTTCTATAAATTCATATCTATCGGTAAACTTCATTCCATTGGCCGTACAACTTGCAATGATTAGTTTGTTTTCTACAACTTCTTCAATTTTATAAATTTCGTTTAAATGGAATATACCTAAATCAATTTTAATTTTATATTCAGTTGCATCTTGATTGATGGCTTCTACCGAATGAATGCTTTTGTTATAAGAAGTTTGGTTCAACATATTGCGAACATAACTAAAAACTTCAGGCAAGGATTTGTGAATTAACGTTTCAACTTTTGTTTCTATCATTTATTTTTTGGATTCGCTCAACCACTGTTTCCAAATTTCAGGAACAAAGCCAATTGTAGCTTTTTTACCATCTCTCACAATTGGGGTTTTAAACAGAAGGGGATTTGTCAATAAAGCCTCTTCTTTATCGTATAACATGTATTTTAAGTTTTTGTCTTCGTAAACTTTGGATTCGGTATCGATCAAATCATCTAAACTGACACTTCCAAGTATGGATCTGAGTTCCCCTTTGCTCATTTCTTTTTCTTGTAAGTTGATAAATTGAAAAGGAATACGTCTCTCCTGAAAGAAGAGTTGTGCCTTTTTAGAATCTTTGCATTTTTTTGTGCCGAAGATCTGGAGGTTCATCCAAATATAGACTTTTTGAATTCTTCGAGTAATGGTTCTGATCCAGATAACATCAATTCAATTTGATCTTTATCTAAATCATACATAACATGAGCTTGTAAAAACAATGTAAACTCTTCTGCGGAAACTTTTTTTGCATCGAAGTTTTCTTTTAGAAAGTTATACCAAGCAGCCAATATGACCTTTTGGTGGGCCAATTCTTTGATACCGATGGTAATGATTTTTGGGGATTTCATGTAATTTTCTTAAAGAATTTCATCCTTTCTTTGGGATCGTCAATCCAAAAACCTTTGGAAGGCTGAAAAATACAATGTCCATGCACCTGTGTTCATATCTAACCTCCGAAATGTTTGTGCAGTGCTCACAGTCGCATCGATGATCCTTGTATCATCAATGACACCCACTCGACCATCCGCCCGAATGTAAAAACTTGATGTTTCTCCGTTATAATTCCCGCTAAATTTATCAATTGCGATGTGATGGTATCCAATTCCAATTTGGAAAAAAGTATTTTCGTATAACCTGTGATTGATGGCAGTTTCAGCTCGATAAACAAGTCCGCTGCCTCTAAGCCTACCTCTTTGGTTGAAATACTGAGTATTGGGTAGTGGTTCTCCGATGGAATACCCACGAATATTCCAATCAGCAGAAGTAAAACCCATTCCCACTCCATTTTCCCATTCCCAATTTCGAAAGATTGGCATCGAAAAATGATACATTCCAAGGACATGATAAGAATAAATTTCGGAGTTCAATTTTGTGTAGTATAAATCGCTTGTAACTTCAGTTAGTTGCAGATTTTGCCAATCATTCCTGCCGACATAAAAGCCAACTCGATTTCTCGAATCTAATAAAAATCGTACAAATCCTTCATACAGATTGGTTGTTTTCCCTCCTTTGAGATTTACATCAGAAAAAACGAGAGGGTTAAACGTGGAAGAAAATTGCCTTAAGTCACCATCAAACCTTCCTGGGATTCTTTCTCCAGCACCATATCGCATCCCCACTTCAATTCCAGAAGGTTCTGCTGTAAGGTCCCCACTTGTCAGAAAGGAAATTAGAAAAACAGGAAACGAAAGGATTACAATACATCTTGACATAACAATTTCATCCAATTTCGTGAGGAAGAACCTATATGGAAACACTCTTTCAAAACGGATCTAAGTTTAATCTCATTTTAGGATCAGACATCCTAAGCCCATATTTTTACCTCATCCTCCTCGCCTCAGTTTACTTAAGCTTTCGATTGGGATTTCCTCAGATCCGATTCCTCTTTTTGTCCCTCAAAATTCTAACTGGAAACATGGATTTTAAAGGGTCCAAAGGGCAACTTGTTCATTCCCAAGCTTTTTTTGCAGGGATAGGTTCCTCGTTACTTGCAGGTTCGGTCATCGGGACTGCTCTAGCCATCGCCTACGGTGGGATTGGTGTTCTTTTTTGGATTTGGGTCATGAGCCTTTTTGTGATGCCCATACGGTTTGTTTCTTCCACCTTAGCAGTCAAATTTCGTAACCAACTTCCAAGTGGCCGTTACCTTTCTGGTCCCATGTACTTCATCGAAAAAGCACTTCGTGCGAAGTGGCTTGCAGTTGCATTTTCCTTGGCAAGTCTTGTGACAGTTCTTGTGTTTGGTGGTATATTCCCTTTTGTTGGACTTACTTACTTAACAAAAGAAGGCCTTAGTTTATCAGGATTGTCTGGCCCCATTTCTCTTTCTGTCATTTTATTATTCATTGTCATTGGTGGCGTTAGGCGAGTCGGAAAAGCAGCAAGTGTCCTTGCACCAATTGGAATTTTGTTATTTTTATTCGGCTACATTTCCCTTTTTTCCAATGGGATGATTTCCTTTATTGGATTTTTGTCAGATGTAACAAAGGAAGCATTTTCAATTAAAGCCTTACAGGGTGGAGGAGCATTTGGAGTATTAAGAGCTCTTTCTGTTTCCTTAAGTACTTTCTTTTTATCAACAGAAACTGCTGTTGGAAAGTCATCGGGGATTGCCGGTGTTGTGAGAACTGACTACGCCGCAAAACAAGGATTAGTGAGCATGCTAGCATCCTTCTTTGAAGGGTTTATTATGGCGACTATGGTTGGGTATGTTTTATACTCTTATGGGGCAGTAAACCTCGAAACCATTTTAATTTTCCCTAGTCGAATTCTGGAACAAAAGGATTCCATTCCTGTCATCTTGTTTGTTGTGTCCTTTTTATGTTTTGGGGTTTTGAGTTTGGCTGGTTGGTTTTACAGTGGTGAACAGAACGCCTTTTATGTGTTTGGTGAAAAATTTGCTAACTTTTTTAGGATGTTATTCATTGGGTCAACACTTGGTTTTGCTTATTTATATGTAAAGTATGGCGTTGATGTTTTAAGTTTTGTGATGCATTGGGGGTATGTGGCAGCTGTCATCACAAGTGTTCCACTGCTAGTGTCTCTCATGTTACTTGGCAAATCTGCTAATCTGGAACTTAAAAAATACCTCTCTGAATCAGGGGCGAGGTATGAAATTTTCAAAGATATTTATTTACTCTTTTTAACCTTACTTCCTAAAAACCTAATCTCCAAAATTTTTGGTTATTTTTCGACTCTCAAACTGCCAAGGTTTATGATGATTCCGATCCTAAAGGCATTTGCAAAGGCCTATAAGATCAATTTAAGTGAAGCGGAACTTGAAATCAAAGAGTATGCTTCTCTCAATCAGTTTTTCACTCGTGCCCTACGTGCCGAAGCCCGTATCATTGACTCTGCTCCCAATGCAGTTGTTTCCCCAACGGATTCTAAGATCACAAGTTTCGGAAATATCAACCAATCTACCATCATCCAAGCAAAAGGAATTGATTATTCCGTAAAAGAGTTGTTAGGTTCAGAGAAATTTTACCCACATTTTACGAACGGTAAATACATTACCTTTTATCTTTCCCCACAAGATTACCATAGGATCCACAGCCCATTTGCGGGGCAAATTTTAGGATACTATTATGAACCAGGAAAGTTATTCCCTGTAAACGACTTAGCGGTTCTCAATATCCGAGGTCTTTTCCCAAAAAACGAGAGACTCATCACCTTCTTACAAACTGAATATGGGAAAATTGCAGTGATCAAAGTAGGGGCATCCAATGTGGGGAAAATCCGAGTCACTTACGACAATAAAATTGTGACCAATAATTGGATTCGTTTTGCCAAAGAACACCACTACAAAGACGTCTCTATCATGATTGAGAAAGGTTCCGAGATGGGTCGTTTTGAAATGGGTTCCACTGTGATCTTAGTGTTTGAAAACGACACGATTGATTTGACAAACATCCAACTCGGAGATAAAATCCAATACGGAACCACTGTCGGACATTTTAAATCCAAAAAAACAAGCCTACCGGTTAAATTCTAATATGAATTCACAACTTGCTACCTTCCCAAAAGAAATTTCTTTCGATGACGACTACCTCTATATCGAGTGGAAAGACGGGCATGGAAGCAAATACTCGTTGTTAGACCTACGTAAAAAATGCCCCTGTGCGACTTGCCGTGGTGGTCATGGTGGGAAAGTGGGGCAAGCAACTGGCCATATAGACTCCATCAAACTCATCTCTTGGACCAAAGTAGGTCGGTATGCGATTTCCATCGTATGGAGTGACTACCACAACACGGGAATTTATTCCTATGACCATTTACGAGCCTACGCTGAGGGAAATTCCGGCGCCTTTGACTGAGGTTTGGTTACTTTTTGTCAATTCGGAAAAAAACTGAGTGACAAAAACATTCGTATTATGTCTCATTATCCTAAGTTTTTCCGGAGATAAAAGGGCATGGGTGAAGGTTCACTCTCACAAGACGAGATAGACGCATTACTACAAGGTGCGGATGATACATTCGACCTCTCTTCCTTAAGTGGCGCATCCAGTTCGTCATCGGACAACCTATCTCCTATTGACCGCGACATTATTTCCGATGTGATCGGCTCTGCATTCCAGGTGGCGGGGAACACACTTGGCACGATCTTGGCAAAAAACACTCGTTTTATGAACCCTGCCACCGAATCGAGCTCCTCTGCTGACATCCAAAAAGAGTTGGGCTCTAAGTCGGTAAGTTTATATTCAACCATTAGCGGCAGTTTGGCGGGACGAGTCTGTCTTGTTATGGCACAAGAAAACGCCGCAAAAATTGCTGGTGTGATGATGGGAGGAATGGCTCCTCCTGGTCAACTTGACAATGCACAGTTACAAACTTTAAAAGATTCGCTTGCTCCCATCCTTGGAACTGTTACGGCTCAGATCGGTATGAAACTTGGTGGTACCATGTCTGGTAGTCCTCCAGAGATTTCGCTTGTGAATTCGGGGCGTGATTTACAACTTCCAGATGACAGTAGTTTGGTGAAAACTTCCCTCAGTTTGAATATTGATGGTGTTGGATCCTTTAAAGTCTATTATGTAATCTCCTTGACTATGGCAAATTCCATCCTGGATATCCAAAAGGGTGGCGGCCAAAAACAACAACAACAATCCGGCGGAATGAATGTCAACATGCAACCCAATATGGGCATGGGTGGTGGACAAGGTTCTGTTGGAATCAAAGGTGTCAACTTTCCATCACTTGCTACCGCCGGTGGTGGACCAGGGCAAACCAATCTCAATCTCCTTATGGATGTACAAATGGCTCTTACCGTTGAACTCGGAAGAACCAAAATGTACATCAAAGACATTTTGGGGTTAGGGGAAGGTTCCATCATCGAACTAGATAAGTTAGCTGGTGAGCCAGTCGATTTACTTGTAAACGGCAAACTCATCGCCAAAGGTGAGGTTGTGGTAATCGATGAAAACTTTGGTGTTCGTGTCACTGATATCGTTAGTCCTACCGACAGACTCAAAGGCGAAAAATGATCCAAACAGAAAGGAAAATGAAAAGTCGAAGTGGGAAAGTTATGTACTTTTCTGTACTCTTTCTTTTTTCTTTTTCCCCGTTATTTTCTCAGAATTCAGAAACCAAAGAATTGGATCAGATTTTACGCCAAGAATTAGGCGAATCCAAATCCAAACCAGGATTATCAGATACTGGATCGAATGGAAATTCCAGCTCCAATTTAGACTCAGGTAACCAATCAAATGGGAAACTAGGGAATGGGTTAGGCACCTCAGCTAACACAAGTAAGTCGGGAGATGAAAATAAACAAGAAGAACCCAATTTAATCCAAGAACGTTATAATGAAAACCAAGATGATTCTCCTTCGGCAACTTGGATTTTAGTTAAGATTTTATTTGTACTCGCGATCCTTGTAGGTGCTGGTTATTATTTGGTTTTGCAAATGCAGAAATCCAAATCGGCAAAATACCCTGTAAAAGGGTTTATGAAGGTACTTTCGAGTTTGCCTTTGTCTGCCACACAATCAGTGCAAATCATCGAAGTAGGTGGTCGTACACTCGTGTTAGGTGTTGCGGATGGATCGGTCAGTTTACTCACAGAAGTCACAGCTCCAGAAGAAAAAAACCAAATCCAAAAAATGAAGGAAGAAGCGGATCCTTACGTTCCCAACTTTTTGGAAACAGTGCTAGAAAGTTTACAATCCAAAGCTCAGAGGAAAATCCGAATCAATCCAAACCAAATGGAAGGTTTGGAAATGGATGGTGCAGCAGAAATCCAACGAAAAGCAAAAGAAGGTTTGGAACGCCTTCGCAAACACCGTAAACTTTTGGAAGGAGGAGAGGCATGAAACTTCGTTTTTTTTCCTTCTTAAAGAGACATAAATCTATTATTTTTCTCATAAGCATTTTGTTTTTAGTCTCTGCCAGTGGATTTGCAGGACTCCTTGCCCAAGACAATGGATCAAGGATTCCAATTCCGAATTTATCATTTAACGTAAATGAGGCGAGAGGTCCGAAAGAAACCAGTTTATCGCTGATGATTCTGTTTCTTGTTACGATCCTTTCCTTAGCGCCTGCGATTGTGATGAGTGTGACCTCGTTTACAAAGGTTGTCATTGTATTTGACTTTGTGAGGAGGGCTCTTTCTTTACAAAACCTTCCGCCTAACCAAGTAATGATGGGCCTTGCTTTGTTTGTCACTTTTTTTATCATGGCACCGACCATCGGGAAGGTGAATGAGGAAGCACTACAACCTTACTTAAACGGAAAAATTGACCAGTCTGCTTTTATGGAAGGATCCATGAAACACCTGCGTCAATTTATGATACGACAACTCGGGAAAGATGGAACCAAAGATGTGGCTCTCTTTTTGAAAATTGGCAAAGTACAAAATGTTAAATCTTTTGAAGATGTACCATCTTATGTGCTTGTGCCTGCTTTTATGCTGAGTGAAATCAAAAAAGCATTTATCATCGGGATTTATATCTTTATCCCTTTTATCGTCATCGATCTAATTGTGGCTTCGGCGCTACTTGCGATGGGTTTTATGATGTTACCTCCTGTTATGATCTCTCTTCCTTTAAAACTCATTCTTTTTATCTTAATTGATGGATGGAACTTACTTGTACTGGAACTCGTAAGGAGTTATAAATGACAGAAGTAGATGTAGTCAATATGATGCGGGAAGCTTTTATTGTGACTTTGAAAATTTCAAGTCCAATTCTTATCACAGCTCTTGTGGTAGGTCTCATTGTAGGAATTTTGCAAACTACTACTTCCATCCAAGAACCAACGATTGCCTTTGTACCAAAACTTGTTTCCATTTTTGCAGTGATTGTCTTTTTTTCAGCCTGGATGGTACGTGTGATGACGGACTATACTAGGGAAATCTTTTTTATGATCGAAAAGATATGATATGGAAGCATTCATCTTACACTTTCAATCTTTCCTTTTTGTTTTAGTACGACTGCTTGGATTATTCCTTGTAGCCCCATTTTTTTCATCAGAATCGATCAACTTCTCCCTTCGAATGATTTTTTCCTTTATGGTCTCATTGATCATATACCCTGTTGTGGCAAACTACATGCCACCTGTGCCTGGTCATATGGTGAATTTTGGGATTATGATCATTTCGGAGATGCTCATTGGTGTGTTTATTGGGTTTCTCGTCTCACTCGTGTTTAGCGCATTTCAGATGGCTGGTGAATTTTTTAATAACCAAATTGGATTTGGTTATACAGAAATCCTCGATCCAGTGACACAAAACTCACTCCCTGCTATTGGTACGATGAAAAACTTAATGGCAACCGCCTTATTCCTAGTGATAGGGGCACATCGTTTTCTCATTGAAACCCTTGCCTATTCTTTTGAAAAAATTCGTATTATCTCCTTCACTGGAAAAGTGAATAGTGGATTGTATCGATTGGTAGAAGATGCAATCGGCGCTATGTTTGTAGTATCGTTTAAAATTGCCCTTCCTGTCATGGGTATTCTCTTCTTAGTTTCACTTGCAGAAGGACTAATGGGAAAGGCAGCACAACAAATGAATGTGATGTCCATGTCGTTTCCTTTGAAGGTGTTTATTGGAACACTCACTCTTATTGCAACTCTTACATTTATCGCCACACAAATGGTACAAGGGATTCAAATCTCCATGGACAAAGCGAGTTTACTTGTTCGGGAGTGGCCAAGTTTATGAAGAAGAATTTTGGTTATTGTTTTCAAACTCCGATGATTCGTTCCCTGTTTCATTCTTTACAGGCAATGTTTTTTTCTATATTGGAGCGTTTGCAGGGTATACTAAATGGTTCGTTTTTTTTGGAAGACAAACTGACGCCTGTTAGTGGTTCAAATTTAATATTTCTCACAGGATCTTATGAAATCCAACTGCAACTTTTTGCAGCGGCCGATGAGGGAAGGACAGAACCTCCGAGTGAGCGTCGTAGGCGGGAAGAAAAGGAAAAAGGGAATGTTCCCAAATCCAATGAAGTGGCTTCCACCTTGGTTTTATTAGGTGGGACCGGGGTTCTTTTTTTACTCGGTGATACCTTCATTAAAAACACAGCAATCTTCATTAAAAAATACTTACCTATGGGAATGCACCACGAACGTTTTGGGGCAGAAGAGTTCCGTGTGATCCTTTCTGGTGTTTCCAAAGATTTTTTTAACTTACTATGGCCAGTCCTTGCGATCACTCTCGTATTTGCGATCGTAGGAAATGTAGTCCAAGTAGGGTTTATGTTTTCACCAAGAGCCTTGTCCTTTCGGTTTGATCGTATATCTCCCAATTTTAAACGAGTTTTGCCGAATCGCCAAACATTGTTCAATTTAGTTAAGTCGCTCGCAAAAGTTGTGTTAATTGGAGTGATTAGTTATATCCTGATTTTTGGAGATTTTCTAAAAGTTTTACTCACTGGGAATATGGGGATGATGCAAGCCATCTCACTTGTTACTTATTCTGGTTTTAAGATTATGATGGCGGTTGGTCTGTTGTTGCTTGGGATTGCCGTTGCAGATTTCTTTTTCCAAAAATCAGAGTTTGAAGAATCCTTAAAACAAACTCCTTCAGAAGCCAAACGAGAGATGAAAGAAGATTCTGGGGATCCTGTAATGAAAAACCGCAGGATGCAACTCGCTCGTGATATGATGCAAGGTAATATGTTACGTGAAGTTCCAAAAGCCGATGTGGTGATCACTAATCCAACTCATTATTCAGTCGCATTATCTTATGAAATGGGTAGAGATTCTGCACCCCGTGTGATCGCAAAAGGCGAAAACCGCCTAGCATTGGAAATACGAAGGATTGCACGTGAAAATGATGTTCCCATCGTAGAAAGCCCAAAACAAGCACGCCTTTTGTATGCACAAGTTGAAGTGGGAGAAGAAATCCCACAAGAATTCTTCCAAGCAGTGGTGCAAATCCTCATCACCCTTGAGAAGTTCAAAAAAAAAGTAGGAATGGCATAACCATATGAACTTTAGAGATATTTTAAAACAATCAGATGTTGTGTTAGGTGTGGGAACCTTGATGATCCTTGGGATGTTAATTGTCCCACTCCCTGGATTTGTTTTGGATATCCTGATTGTTGTGAGTATAGGACTTGGACTCCTCATTCTCATGACAGCTTTATCGGTAACAGAACCGAGTGAGTTTTCGATTTTCCCTAGTTTACTCCTTATCACCACACTTTTTCGTTTAGCACTCAACGTATCGACAACAAGACAGATCCTTTCCAAAGGACCTGCAATGAATTCCAGTGTGATCGAAGCCTTTGGAACGTTTGTGGTTGGTGGTGAGTCTGGACTAGGAAAGTATGTTGTGGGTCTTATTATCTTTATTATCCTCACCATCGTACAGGTGTTAGTAATCACAAAAGGTGCAACTCGGATCTCGGAAGTGGCAGCAAGGTTTACACTCGACGGATTACCACAAAAACAAATGTCCATTGATATGGAACTCAATAGTGGTGCCATCACGGAAGCGGAAGCCAAGGTAAAACGTAAAAAAGTCCAACGTGAAGTGGATTTTTATGGGGCCATGGATGGAGCATCCAAATTTGTTCAAGGGGATGTGAGAGCAGGGCTTATCATTACTGCCATTAACTTGATAGGTGGGATTCTCATTGGATCTACGATTCGTGGGGAATCCTTCCTTGCATCGATTGAAACTTATGGTAAATTTACCATTGGAGATGGACTTGTTTCCCAGATACCAGGTCTACTTTCCACAACGGCAACAGGTATTATTGTCACAAGATCTAGTTCCGAAAAAAAACTAACGGTAGAGATCAAAGACCAACTTTTTGGAAATGCAAAAACATTATACGTAGTTTCGGGTGCACTGGGACTTGCAAGTCTCATTCCTGGTCTTCCTTTTTTCTCACTTCTCTTCTTAGCGAGTGCCATTGGATACTTAGGGTATTCGATCGAACAAGTTGCCAAAGAAGAAATCAAAAAAATCGAAACTGTTTCCCAAGAGAAAGTCCAAGAGAAAAAACCAGAAAATTACATCAAAGAAATATCTGTCGAAGCTATACAGGTGGAACTTGGACGTGATTTACTGCCGTTAGTTGATGCTTCTTCCGGTGGGCATTTACTCGAACAAATTGCTAATACTCGTAAAAAGTTTGCGATTGATTTTGGGCTAGTGATCCCGGCGATACGTATCATTGACAATTTAGAAATCCCTCATGATAATTATAGCATTCGTATCAATGGTGTAGTGGTTGGACAGGCGGCTGTAAAAGCAGATAGGCTTATGGCGATGAACAATACATCTCGTAACTTGGAACCAATTGTTGGTGAACCTTTCACAGAACCTGCGTTTGGTTTAAAAGCGACTTGGATTGATCCAAATGATAAAATTGAAGTGGAAAACAAAGGGTATTCCGTAGTAGATCCATCGACTGTGATCATCACTCACTTAAAAGAACTCATTTCTAATTATGCATCTCAACTTCTAGGAAGAGAAGAAGTAAAAGCACTACTCGAACATTTACGCCAAACCCATCCTACTCTTGTGGGTGAATTGGATTATGACAAACAAGGAAGACTTGGTATCATCCAACAGACTTTACAGAATCTATTGGCAGAAGGTTTGTCTATTAAGAACCTTCCCAAAATTATGGATGCAATTGCAAACCATCTCCCACGCACAAACAATCCGTTTGATTTAGCAGAACATGTTAGGCAAGCGCTTTCTCGCCAAATCATCAATGATTTCCTCTCTCCAGATGGGAAGTTACATGTGGTAACCATTGATCCAAGGATCATTGATCGTATGAATAAAAGTATCACACTCGATGAATCCGATGGTAGTAAACTCATCATCCTACCTCATGATATTAGGGTGCGGATCTTAGAATCGGTTTATAATGAATTACAAAAGGCATTGGATGAAAATCGTTTCCTTATCTTTGTAGTTTCTAGGTACTTAAGACAAGCCTTTGCATTCTTTTTGACAAAGGAACTACCCCCAAGGAACTTTGCAGTAATTGCTTCTGAAGAAATCCATAGAGGGGTTCCGACAGAAATTGCCTCGGTTTTAAGCCTTCCATCCAGAGAGGAACACCCACAAGAAGCATAGGAGAATCTTTTTGCCAAGTCCTGTCCCATCGCACCGCATTTCTGTTGCTCCGATGATGGACTGGACAGACAGACATTTTCGTTTTTTTATCCGACTTATCTCCAAACACGCGTTACTGTATACAGAGATGGTGACGACAGGTGCCATCCTTCGGGGAAAAGATAACCATCGACACTTAGATTTTTCAAAAGAAGAACATCCCATTGCTCTCCAGTTAGGGGGAGATTCACCAGCGGCTCTTGTGGAATGCGCTAAAATTGGGGAAGATTATGGGTATGATGAAATCAATTTGAATGTGGGTTGTCCTTCTGACCGGGTGCAAAGTGGAAGTTTTGGTGCCTGTCTCATGAAAGAACCAAACCTTGTGGCAGAGATGGTTTCCGCTTGTAAATCAAAAGTCAAAATCCCAATTACCGTTAAACATCGAATAGGTGTGAATGGGAAAGAATCCTATGAAGACTTATACAATTTTGTTTCCAAAATAAAAAACGCCAGAGTGGACCATTGTATCGTTCATGCAAGGATTGCCATCCTCGAAGGACTCTCACCGAAGGAAAACCGAACGGTTCCTCCTCTTCGTTATGAAGATGTTTACCGACTGAAACAAGACTTCCCTGATTTGCCAATAACGATTAATGGGGGGATCAAATCACATGAGGAAATAAGAGAACACCTAACGAAAGTAAATGGTGTGATGATTGGACGTGCGGCCTATGATCATCCATTTTTATTTTCTACTGTAGATTCTTTGTATTTTGGATCAAAACAAGAACCACAAACGAGGGAGTCCGTTTTGGAATCCATGATTCCTTATGTACGATCTGTTCGTGAAAATGGCGGTAAAGTCCATCACGTACTTCGGCATATCTTGGGTTTATACTATGGAGAACGAGGAGCAAGAGAATTTCGAAAGTATCTGACAGATCGGATGCATTTGGATACGGCCACTGAGTCCATTTTAGAATCTTATCTAACGCGTTAAGGATCCGTAGGGCTTGGTCATTTCTCTTCGTCGTTAGGCGAAAAGAAATGACGGGAGCGAAAGCGAACCCCGAAGGAGCCTGCCCCTTTTTCCAATCCATGGTTATTTTAAAAATGATTGGGAACGCCAAAACTTATCATGCAAACGCAATCGATTTTTGAATGAAAGAGTAACATATCTTAGACGGTAGTTGGTTTGTTTTTGTTCATTCTTTTTGGTTTTGCCCTAAAAATGGCGGGAAAATGCATCCAAAATCTCTTAAAATCAAATGGGTTGACAGGGCGGTTTCTCTCCCCAGCCTGGTTAAATTGAGAGGGAATACCATGACCAAGCCACTCACCGTACAAAGTGACAAAACAATGCTTCTAGAGGTGGATAACCCAGAATTTGAAGCCTGTCGGGACCTCATTGCCAAGTTTGCGGAGCTCGAAAAAAGCCCTGAATACATGCATACCTACCGTATTTCTCCACTTTCATTGTGGAATGCTGCTTCTATTAAAATGACGGCTGATGAAATCATTGAAGGCCTTACTAAATTTGCTCGTTATTCCGTTCCTAAAAACGTGATGAACGAAGTGAGAGAACAAATCTCTCGTTATGGAAAAGTGAAATTGGTAAAAGAAGAGTCGGGAGAGTTGTATATCATCTCAAACGAAAAAGGTTTTATCACTGAGATCGCAAACAACCGGGCCGTTCAACCCTTTGTGGATGGAATGGAAGGTGACAAAATTCGTATCAAAAAAGAATACCGAGGACACATCAAACAAGCGTTAATCAAGATTGGTTTTCCTGTGGAAGACCTTGCTGGTTACGATGAAGGGAATAAATACCCATTTAACTTACGTCCTACGACAAAAGGTGGGATAAAGTTTGGAATGCGAGACTACCAAAGAGCATCTGTGGAAGCCTTCCACGCTGGTGGGCGTAACGAAGGTGGATCGGGTGTGGTTGTTCTTCCTTGTGGTGCGGGTAAAACCATCGTGGGAATGGGTGTCATGCAAATTGTAGGAGCGGAAACTCTGATCCTTGTAACGAACACTCTGTCCATCCGCCAGTGGAGAAATGAAATTTTAGACAAAACGGATATCCCTGAGTCAGACATTGGAGAGTATTCGGGTGAGATGAAAGAAATCAAACCGATTACGATTGCAACTTATAACATCCTCACTCATAGAAAGAAAAAAGGGGGAGACTTCACCCACTTTCATATCTTTAGTGCAAACAACTGGGGACTCATTGTCTATGATGAGGTGCATTTATTACCAGCTCCAGTTTTCCGTATGACATCGGAACTCCAAGCCAAACGTAGGTTAGGTTTGACAGCTACGCTTGTTCGGGAAGATGGACTTGAGGAAGATGTGTTTTCACTCATTGGACCTAAAAAATACGATGTACCTTGGAAGGAACTCGAAGCGAAGTCTTGGATTGCGGAAGCCAATTGTGTGGAAATCCGTGTTCCTATGGAAGATGACCTTCGTATGAAATACTCTGTTGCGGATGATCGTGAGAAATTCCGATTAGCTTCAGAAAACCCAGAAAAACTTCGTGCGATCAGCTATATTTTAAAGAAACACTCCACTAACAACATTTTGGTGATTGGACAGTATATCAATCAGTTAGAAGAGATTTCCAATACATTCAAGATCCCTTTGATTACGGGAAAAACTCCGCTACCAGAAAGACAAGAACTCTACCAAGCGTTCCGTACGGGTCAAATCAAACAACTAGTAGTATCAAAGGTGGCAAACTTTTCCATCGACTTACCGGATGCGAACATTGCCATTCAGGTTTCGGGAACGTTTGGATCAAGACAAGAAGAAGCACAGCGTTTAGGACGTATCCTTCGTCCAAAATCCCAAGACAATACAGCTATTTTTTACTCTCTGATTTCGCGTGATACCAACGAAGAAAGGTTTGGCCAAAACAGACAACTCTTCCTCACCGAACAAGGGTATGAATACGAAATTTATACTTTGGATCAGTTCAAAGAAACAGTGCCAGAAGAACCACTCACGAAATAGAGGACAAAATGAAACTTATAGCAAAACGACTCGATGTCGTAGAACCTTCTCCCACTCTCGCGATCACGGCTAAAGCCAATCAATTGAAAGCGAGTGGACTTGATGTGGTTGGATTTGGTGCAGGGGAACCTGACTTCGATACACCAACTCATATCAAAGAAGCTGCTAAAAAAGCAATGGACCAAGGGAAAACCAAATACACTCCCGTGAGTGGAACCGTTTCTCTGAAAGATGCCATTATTAAGAAGTTTGAAACCGAAAACGGATTAAAGTACGAAAAAAATCAAATCATTGTGGGAACGGGTGGAAAACAAGTTCTTTATAATTTTTTTATGGCGACTCTCAATCCTGGTGATGAAGTAATTATCCCTGCACCGTATTGGGTGAGTTATGCGGATATCGTTCGTTTGGCAGAAGGAACTCCTGTGATTGTTGCAACGGACATTTCCAGTGGATTTAAAATCACGGCGGAACAATTAGAAAAGGCAATCACTCCGAAAACAAAAGTCTTTATTTTTAATTCTCCATCCAATCCAACGGGAGCAGCTTACACCCGTTCGGATGTAGAAGCACTCGTGAAGGTTTTGGAACCAAAAGACATACTAACTGTTTCCGATGATATTTACGAAAAAATCATCTATGATGGATTGGAATTTGTGAACCCTGCGATGATTTCACCTAAGATGAAAGAAAAAACCTTTGTCATCAATGGTGTATCGAAAGCGTACTCGATGACGGGTTGGAGAATTGGATACGGGGCAGGGAATGTAGAGATTGTGAAAAACATGGATACCATGCAAGGCCAATCCACGAGCAATGCTTCTTCCATTTCCCAAGCTGCAGCGGAAGCCGCTCTCATAGGGGACCAAACACCTGTGGCAGAAATGTTAAAGGCTTTTGACAAACGTCGTAAACTCATTGTGGGACTTTTACGAGAGATTCCAGGTGTGGAATGCCGAATGCCTGAAGGTGCTTTTTATGCATTCCCTTATATCACGGGCGTGTATGAATTGCCTGGATTCAAACGACTCTTGGCTGAAAAAAAGGAAACTTCTCTTTCGAAACTTTTTTGTGATGTGCTTCTCGACAAATACAATGTGGCAGCAGTGCCCGGGATTGCCTTTGGAGATGACAAAGCCATTCGTTTGTCTTATGCGTTAGGTGATAAAGACATCGAAAAAGGTGTAGCACGTATCAAACAAATGGTTGAGGATTTACAAAAATAAGATGAAACTTGTTCCTTTACTAAAACTATTTTGTAAAGGGACAATCGGAATTGGTATGAAACGATTTCGATTCCTATGGATTGGAAACAAAATGCAAAATTTTGGTTCTAGTCTTCCGTTTAGATTTTTAGGAAAAATCAGCTTTGTATTGTTAGTTGCTCTATTCGGAATTACTCCCCTTTTTGCAGCTCCTACGTTCCAGGAAAAACCAAAACAGACCAAACCATCTGAACTTTTTCAAAGGGACCTACATTCTGAGATTGTCATCCCAGTGATTGGTCTTAATTTACATCTCTTTGCAGACCAAAAAAGTGATGTTTTGCGAAAACTAAAGTTTGGTGAACCTGTTACGTATGATCAAAATTCATTGGAAAGCCCCAAAGAAGATTGGATTCCAGTCAAACTCCAAGATGGACTTTCCGGATTTATCAAACGATCAGTGGTGCGTTCAGTTCCTCCAAAACAATACCTTTCCACATTGTTATTTGAAGCAGAGAAATTGATTCAATCGAAACAAGTGGATTTTTTGGCAAAACAAGAAATCACTGATACAATATTTTCGATTTCTTCTTCAGGTAAATTTACAGGGGATGAGTTTATTTTCCTTAGAGCGAAAGCAGGTTTTTTCTTAAAAAAAACTGTGGATTTGATGAATGAAAAAGGAATCAAACCAGACAATGATCCAGAGACTCTTGAGTTTTTAAAACGCCACCAAACAAAGTTATTATATGATTATTCTTCTGGAAAATATTATGTAGATTCCAATTATTTTTGGAAATTACTCGAATCCTATCCAAAAACAAAACATTCGGATTACGCAGGTTATCTGGCAACTGAAAGTATTCCCGTGAATGATTGTGGAGCGGACTTACGTTGTCGATTGGAAGAGATACGTAAAGGTAAATTACGATATTTGTACCTATTTCCGACAGGAAATTACGTGAACATATATACAAAAGATATTGTAAAAAACCTAATCTCTATGACTAAAGATCCAGATTCGATTCCATGTTTTCCACCAGTGGGAGAAGGAATCAAATCAGAAATCAACCAAATGTTTCGTTATGCATCGGAAATTGGTCCTCGCGAAAAAAAACAAATCCTGCCTCATTTACAGATTCTAAAAAAAGAATGTTTTCGCTAATCTCTAATTAATTTTCAAACATAAGGAAAGTTTTGTGAAATTAAATTACAAAGTTTATCCATTTCAAAATTCCGATCCAACTAAAAAGTCAATGGGTGATATAGTCATTTTACATGGGTTATTTGGTTCTTCGAAAAATTGGGTGACAGTCGCAAGATTTTTATCCGAGTTTGGTCAAGTTTATGCAATTGACCAAAGGAATCATGGAGATTCTCCACACAGTGACGAACATTCCATACCACTCATGGCAGATGATTTGGAAACTTTCCTAAATCAATTAAATATCCAAAATCCGATTTTACTCGGTCATTCGATGGGAGGTCTCGTGGCGATGTATTTTGATTTGATGCACCCAGGTTTGCTCAGAAGTCTCATCATACAAGACATTGCACCAAGGTCATATCCGTTTGCCTATGACAATGAGATTTTATCGATGTCATTTCCACTCAGTGGATTTAACTCACGTACGGAAATTGATACGGAAATGGCGAAGTATGTAAAAGATACGTTTATCCGCCAATTTTTACAAATGAATTTGGAACGAGAGGAAGATGGTTCTTATCGTTGGAAATTGAACGTAGAGGGAATCAATCACGCTAGAAGGGTTTTTGATGATGTATTTTCATTTGATAGAATTTCAAATACTCGGACTTTGTTTTTGTTAGGTGGAAATTCCGAATACATAAAAGAATCTGATCTTTCCATTATGGATCGGTTTTTTAAAAATAATGTAAAAGTAAAAATTGAAGGTGGTGGGCATTATATCCATTTTACCCACCAAAAAGTATTTTTGGAAAAACTTGGAAATTGGTTACAAAACGAGTTTGTTTGATTCCCTTACTCTTCAAGTAACGAACGTAACATCCATGCTGTTTTTTCGTGAATGTCAAGTCTTTGTGTTAATAGATCCAGGGTTGCTTGGTCATTCCCTTTTTCTGCCGGAGCATAAGCTGCACGTGCTGTGCGAATCACGGCTTCGTTCCCTTCCACTAAATTTTTGATCATGTCTTTTGCTTTTGGAACTTCTTTGTCTTCTGAAATACTAGAATACTTTGCAAATTCCCATCCACCCATTGGTGCATAATACCCGAGAGAGCGGACTCGTTCTGCAATTGGATCAATTGCATTCCAGAGTTCAGTGTATTGAGTCATAAAAAGAAGGTGTAAAGTTTGGAACATAGGCCCTGTTACATTCCAATGGTAACTATGTGTTTTTTGGTAGAGAGTGTATGTATCAGCTAACAGTTTTTTTAAAGATTCTGAAATGGCACTTCTTTCTTCTTCTGGAATTCCAATATTAATTTTCATTTAAGGTTCCTCTTTGTTCTATAAATTTAGACGTGATTGAATCCGATTGATCCAATCAAATGAGACTGATAAAAATTATTTAGCCAGTTCACTTACAATTCGATCGACTAAACTTTCCGCGACAAAATCGTATTGGCTTGTTGCAATTAAAATATCCTCACGACTCCAAATCAGCCCAAATCCTAGACTATACTGTAAAAGTCGTGCCATGGTCCAATCGGCACCTGGTTTTTTTCGCGCATTGACAATGACTTGTCCGGATTCTATGTGAACGATTTTTAGGGATACGGTATCGACTAAATTTGGGATGAGTTTTCCTTTATCATCGAATTTTTTTAGAGCAGAACCTCTGCCAAAAACTAGAGCATCCACACCTAGAACTTTTCCAATTCTAACAGCTGTTTGCGTATCTATGATTCCGGTTTTGGAAAAACTCTGCTCATTCACAACTTTGGAAAGTTGTTCACGTTCTATGACTTTGAAAGGAAGTGATTTTGCGATTTGTAAGGAAACTGCATCTGTGAATTCGTCACCCCATTTTGCTTCTTCAATATCAAAAATGAGTACAGCAACTTTTGTGATTCCGAGATTGGATTTTCCTGTTTCAGGGTATTGGATCGCTGCATCCATTGTCCGACAATTGGTTAACGATACCGAAAGTAGTAGGGAGAAAAACGCTAAATATTGTTTCATAGATTTCGTAAAGATGAAGGTAAAGTTGTTATGAGAGCAATTCTTTTTCGGCTTAAATTGGAAGATTTTGAAAAATTCGCTTCCCACTTGGCTAAGTTCCTAGAACTTCCTACTAGGCACATGTCCATGAAAAAAACTCTAAGTTGGATCCTACTCATACTCGCCTTCTTTCTGCTAGTTGCTTCTTATTTTCTTTCCGAACAAATTCTAACACCTTCCAATCCAAGTGAATCAGACGATGAAAACTTGAGAAAACAAATCTCTTTTTCTGAATTTGAGTTGCCAACGCCGGAAACAATTCGTTTTCAAAATGGTGTTTTGCGATTACGGGGCTGGTATTTCAAAAATCCCAAAAAACAAAATTGTGGGGTTATTCTTTTACACGGATTTTCTAATTTTAAAATCCAAATGTTACCTTATGCGACTCCGTTTTGGAAACGAGGTTGTAGTTTATTTTTGTATGATGCTAGGGCTCATGCGGAAAGTGATGGTAAGTATTCCACATATGGTTACCATGAAAAAATGGATTTAGAGAGGGCGGTTGAATATTTTTCAGAAATAGATAATACTCCTGAAGATCGGATTGGAATTGTTGGTATCGATTTAGGAGCATCAACCGCACTACAATTTGCAGATGGACAATACGAATATGGATTTGTGATCGCAGATACTCCCTATAAAGACATGCGGTCTTATGTGGAACATCGTTATGAAAGTCTTTATTCTAGATTGATTCGATTTTTCATTCCACTCAGTTTATCGATCGCGGAACTAAGAGGTGATTTATTAGTTGATGAGGTATCACCACTGAATACAGCAAAAATGATCAACAAACCAGTATTGATTTTGTTTCCTAATGATGGTGACGAAACACAAAAACAGGATGCAGAATTGATTGGTTCAAATTTAAAAACGACTTCCAAAAAATTAGTAACTTATTCGACTCAAAAAACTTTATTGCACCAAAACAAAACCATTTCACCTGCATTTGAAATGATCCTTCAGAGTTTTTTGAAAGAAATTAAGTTTGTAAAATAAGTACCTTATAGATTCGAAAGGATACTCTCTACTCCCAGTCATAGGTTTTATTTTATTTTGATCAGTTTTGGTAAACTTTCCCACGTACCGTCATCACGAGTGGTATAGTTTAGGTAAACGGGCAATGAACCGATGCCAATCCCTGCTGATATGGCATAACTAAAATTGAGTTTTCCATTGGCAGATTGGATTTGTTCTGGATTTGTAATACCTGTACTATATAAACTTGGGAGTGATGGAACTTGGCTAACGCTAGTTAAGTTGTCGCTACTACGATAGATTTCGATTGTTGGAGTGGCAAAATTTGGTGCATTAGAAAGTAAAAAATAATGGTTGGAATTAGAACTTTTGACAGTTCTTAATCGTGAGGAACCTCCCCCGATACTAGAAGTAAAACCGGTAATCTGGGTACTATTTTTTGTAATGGTTGGACTTGGATTTGCATAGGAACCTTTCGGAAAGGTTGTACCAAAATAATTTGGTGAAGAAAATAAAACTGCTACCAATTGGTCTTGGACAGGAAAAACAGGTGAGTCGAAAGTAGTAGGTGAGACTGCATCAAAGGTAACTGGGTTTGTGGTGAGTTCTGGAATTTTGATGCTGTTTGAGATAAATGTACTCCCAAATGCATTTGTTGGGCATTGTAAGTAATTCACACCTAAATGTGAAATGAGTTGGTAAGCAACTAATTCGGCATCAGGAGATGATGTTAGACAACTGAAGCCACTTACTAAATCAGATGTTGTATCGGAATCCAATTGGATGATTAGTGGTCTCGGGACTCCGGAAAGCAGTGGGGTACCCAAATACTTACCACTCCCTAGGGAAAGAGCAGGGTAATACCAAGCATTATCAACACTCTCAAAAAATCGATGGAGGGTAGGTAATGTTTTCTCAATTGCAGTTGCTGAAGCAGGCGGTAAGAAGGCAGAGAATTTCACGTATAAATTTTTATTACTTAAAAATGTTAAAGCAGGATAGTTTCTTGTTTCAGCTGAAAGGAAAAAAACATACTCGGATCCATTGTACATGGGAAGAGAGACTTTTAATACAGTTTCCGTGGTGGTGTTCCTTGCCAAACTGACTCCGTCAATTTTTGTGATTTGGTCATAATATTCACCGTCAGCACTCGAAGCAATGTAACCAGTTGTTGTAAAATTATTAGCACTAATAAAATTGGATTGTACTTCAAGATAGATGAATTGCCTTCCGTTGGCAGAACCAAGAGAAGTGAATGTATTACTTGTTGCTAATCTATTTCTATAATTTGCTAAATCTTCCAGGATGTACTGTGCATTACCTGTTTGTTTATAAATGGAAAATAATTGTTTTGTGATGCCATTATAAATGCGAAAGGAGACCGTCCCAATAAAGGTATTACTTACATTTTTTAAGGATACATTTGCAATTCCTCTTTCACTAAAAAACAAAAATGCTCTACCGGATGTATCAAGTGTTGCTGTATAAATTTGTACATTGCCAGATTCACCATAAGGTGAGGTCGCCACACCATTTTCATCTGCTTCGTTATAAACAAAGTATTCGATGACTCCATTTGCATAAGGAGTTCCATTGGAGTCTGTAAACTTCATGAATAAAACAGATTGGCTTTGTGTATTAAAGGCATCTGCTAGAGCGAGTAATCTTAGTAACGCTTGTAATGAACCAATGTCTTCTGAGGGATCCAAGCTAGATGGTTTAAAGATTCTACATTGGAAAAATAAAATTGAGATAAAAACGGTTAAGATGATTCGATTCATAAAAATATCCTTAAAATAAGATTGAATACCGAAGTTCTGCGTATATCGAATTGAATTGAGGGCGATATACATTTACACCTTGAGGTTTATCCCAACTGGATTCAAAATCGAAACCCTCTTTAAATTGTTTTCCGCCCGATTGGACAACTGGTCTTTCTGGGTATCTATCTCTTCCGATCATGTAGGCATGTATGATATTTGTGATATAGATGATGCTCGCCGTTCCAAGTCCTGCAAGGTACTTTGTGTTGGCTTCTTTTGCATTGTTTTTACTTTTTACGATTAAGTCATCTGTAATTGATGTTTCGATATATCCTGCTAGGAATTCATTCGGCAAACTAATGTTTTGTGCGGTAAGTCTAGTTCCTGGTCCTCCTATTTGGTTTAATAGTACCATTGTATCGTAATGTGATTTTGCATTTTTTTCTTCAGTACGTAAGGGACCCAAACTATAAAGAAGGGATCCAAAAAATAAGATTCCGAATGTACCTGCGGAAGTATTGTGTCCCCCGCAGTATTGTCCCCATCCAGGTAAAACCGTAGATCTCCAGACCAATGCCAAACGACCTCCACATTTTGTGGCAGCAGGAGAGGGAACAAGTTGCCTAGTAGCCAGCCATTCCGCCTCGGCTTTTGCTTCTTTTTCTGCTTGTGATTCTTGTTTCGCTGCTTCTTCTTGCCTTTGTTTTTCTGCAAGTTTCTCTTCTTCTTCTAAACGTTTGCGTTCCTTTTCGTCTGCGATTTGTTTTTCCTTTTCTAATTTTGCCTTTTCTTTCTCTTCCTTATCTCGTAATTTTTTTTCTTCAGCGATGCGAATTTTTTCTGCTTCTTGTTCGCTTACATCTTTATAGACAACTTTTAAGATTTGGAATTTCGTAATGGTTTGTATCCCATCACTCGTTTGGATGGTGAGCCCTTTTTCGTTTTGATCAGTTACCTTCCCTTTGATGGTTTTCCCATTTTTTAAAATCACTGTGTTGATGGCAAAAATTGGAATTGAGAAGGTGAGGATGAGGATAAGGATAAGTAGGTACTTTTTCATGGCATGGATTCTTCAGAGGGTTCTTGTATGGTTATGCTTAGTCAAGAAATTGCAAGTGTATTTTTGGGTTTAGGGGTGTCTGTTATATGGGTATTGTTGGTTTATTGAATATTAAGATTTATGAAAATATGGCATGGGAGAGTAGGAAGGTATAGATCCCCGCCCGTATCGAACTGGGTGGGGTAATCCACCCGCCACCCAATACGCTCCATCTATCACATAACGGCAAATCTATCCACACGAATCTGGGTTTCGCCAAAAATAAATCCAAACAAGTTCACCTTTTCGCCGTCAGGTGGCAAACACAACTCGCCTAGGTTTATAGGATGCACCTAACAGTATACAGTCTTTGATTTTATAATCTATCACACGTTAAACGACCACCTGTTCTTCTTGGAACACTCCCTTTACCGCCGCATTACCCCTCTTATCTTTATATTTCACGTAAACGAATTATGTCACATTATACCAACATTATGTCTCATATCGCCACGAGGTCCCGAGCCAATTTAGAAAAATAATCCCAATGAACTGCGAACTTTTTTAT